>NZ_VFUX01000013.1:0-144191 GCF_006441275.1 Mesorhizobium sp. B2-4-17
TGACGCTGACTTACACCGTTAGGGCGACCGACAATTCCGGCGTGCCTCTGTCCGACGACCAGACCGTGACGATCACCATCACCGGCACCAACGACGACGTTCCGATGACGATCCAGAGAGTTTTGAACATCGCAGGGAGCGCTGGTGTGAATGGCACCAACGGAAGTGCAGGAATCTCGACAACGCAATTTAATAGCACGGCGACGGCAGGGCAAAATGGCACCCCAGGCAGTAACGGCTCGGGGGCGTTGGCAAGCCAGTCCTCACTCCTTCTGGAAGGTGCGGGATCTGGAGACACGCTTCGAATAGAGGCGGACGCATATGGCGGCCTAGGCGGAAGCGGTGGCTTTGGCGGGGGAGGCGGCGCAGGCGCTTGGGTGCACTGGGGGTACAACGGATACTCCTATTATTCGTACGGCGATTCAGGCGCAAATGGCGGATCAGGCGCCTCTGGCGGTACCGGTGGGGCGGCTATAGCCAACATTTTGAATTCCACGATAAACGGCGCAGCGGGAGCCGACTCGATTGATCTACTTGCCTACGCAGATGGTGGCGAGGGTGGGCATGGCGGTGGTGGGGGCGCTGGTGGCTGGTCGTATGGCGGATCTGCGGGAAATGGCGCACATGGAGGGGCCGGCGGAAGCGGCGGTGCCGCAACTGCAGAAATCGCCAACAATCACGTGGACGGAGGAACAGGCGACGACGCAATAATCGTCAAAGCGACTGCTGTTGGCGGAATTGGCAGCTCGGGAGGGGCGGGCGGATTCGGCGGATATAACTACTACGCCGATGTTCCTTCACCTTATCCGGACTCTCCAGGATATGGCGGCTCTGGCGCCTTAGGTGGCAACGGTGGAAGTAGCGGTTTTGCGACGGTTGCCGTTCACGATAATTCGTTGCTCGGCGGAGCGGGAAATGATCAGATCGAGATCGATGTGCATGGATCCGCGTATGTCGGCGCTTCCGGCGGCTCGGGTGGGTATTCATACGGTTCTTTTACATACGCACTTAGTGGCGGATCAGGTTCAGGCGGCTCACTTACCATTCAAATACAGAACAACCTTTTGAGCGGTGGAGATGGCGACGACACACTTAGCCTTGCGCTGAGCGTCACCGGAAACGCGGCGGTCACGATCGATATTCACGGCAACGTCTTCGACGGCGGCGCCGACCATGACACCCTCGATTTTTCTGCGCTCATTGTTGGCTCTGGCGTAAGTCTCGACCTCGCGGCTGGGTCGCTAATTATCGCGGGCGGCGTCAATACGGTGTCGAACATCGAGGAGGTTATCGGTACGCAGTATAATGACTACATGGCCGGAAGCATTGCCTCTGAAACATTCAATGGCGGCGGCGGCGCCGACACCATGATCGGCGGCATCGGCAACGATACGCTAACCGGCGGGATCGGCAGCGACACCTTCATCTTCCGGGCTGGTTTCGGCCTGGACACGATCACAGACTTCGTGGCCGGAGCCGGATCGGGGGATGTCATCCAATTCGCCGACGACGTGTTTGCCGACTTCGCCTCGGTGCTTGCCGCGGCGACCCAGGTCGGGGCCGACACCGTCATTGCCCATGACGGCAGCAATACTCTGACCTTAAAGAACGTCGCCGTGGCGAGCCTTCACCAGGACGATTTCCAGTTTATCGCCGCCTAGTATTTTGGTGGGAGTCAAGTGACGGTGACCACGCAACGCAACTCATCAGAGCCGCCGCGAGCAACGCTTGCAGCGGTTCTGGCGTCCTTCCGACATGCGTTTGTGGGAGTGGCCTTGATGAGTGGCGTCGTCAATGTCCTGGCGCTGACCGGCTCGTTCTTCATGCTGCAGGTCTATGACCGCGTAATACCGGGCCGCAGCGTGCCGACGCTTGTCGGGCTCGCCATTTTTGCGGCAATGCTTTTCATCTTCCAGGGTATCCTCGAGCTGATCCGGTCGCGGCTTCTGGTGCGTATCGGCATGGTGCTCGATGCGCGCATGAGTGGGCGGGTCTATGCCGCCCTCATGCGCCTGCCGTTACGCACCAAGCTTGCGGGCGACGGCTTGCAATCGTTACGTGATCTCGACCAAGTCCGCTTGTTCCTGTCCAGCGCCGGACCGACGGCGCTTTTCGACCTGCCGTGGATGCCGCTCTATCTCGGTATCTGCTTCCTCTTCCATTTCTGGATCGGCATGGCGGCATTGGCTGGCGCCCTTGTTCTTTTCGGGCTGACGTTGCTTGCCGAGGTTCGAACAAGGGAGCCGGCCAAAAAGGCCAACAGCCAAGCCGCTGCGCGCAATACGCTTGCGGAAGCGACGCGCCGCAATGTCGAAGTCCTTCAGGCGATGGGCTTTGGCTCGCGCATCGCTGAACGCTGGTCAAGCGTCAACGCCGAGTATCTTGGCACCAATGCCAAGGCGAGCGATCTGGCCGGAACGCTCGGGACCGTCTCGAAGATTCTACGGATGATGCTTCAGTCGGGCATCTTGGGGATTGGCGCCTATCTCGTTATCCACCAGGAGGCGACAGGCGGCATCATGATCGCCAGCTCGATCATGATGAGCCGGGCGCTGGCGCCGATCGAGCTCGCGATCGCGCATTGGAAGAGCTTCGTCAGTGCTCGGCAGGCATGGGCTCGGCTGAGCCAGTTGTTGGCTCTGCTTCCTGAGGCCTCGTCAAGCGTCTCGCTGCCGGCACCATCATCTGGTCTTGCTGTCGAAGGCATCAGTGTGGCGCCGCCAGGGGAGCATCGCCTGGTTGTCCAGGATGCTGGCTTTGCGCTGGAAAAGGGCGCTGGGCTCGGTATCATCGGGCCGAGTGCTTCGGGAAAATCTTCACTCGTCAGGGCGATCGCCGGCGTCTGGCTGCCGGTGCGTGGAACCGTCAGGCTGGACGGTGCGACGCTCGACCAGTGGTCGCCGGAAGAGCTCGGCAAGCATGTCGGCTATCTGCCGCAGGACGTCCAGCTGTTCGACGGTACCATTGCTGAGAACATAGCGCGCTTCGAGCCGCAGGCGCCCTCGGACAAGGTGCTGGCGGCAGCGCGCGCCGCCGGTGTCCATGATCTGGTCGTCCATCTTCCGGAAGGTTACGAAACCCGGATCGGGGAGGCGGGATCGGCGCTGTCTGCCGGACAGCGGCAGAGAGTGGCACTTGCGCGGGCTCTCTACGGCGATCCGTTCCTTGTCATTCTCGACGAGCCCAATTCCAATCTCGATGCCGAAGGCGAGGCTGCTTTGACGGAGGCAATCCAAGGCGTGCGTGCTCGGGGTGGCATCGCTGTTGTCGTGGCACATCGGCCAAGTGCGTTGGCAAGCCTCGATCAGGTTCTGGTCATGGCGAACGGCCGTGTCCAGGCCTGTGGACCTAAGAATGAGGTTTTGAACAAGGTCACCCGCCAGATTGGTGTCCCCTTGAAGGTTGTGCCTGCGGCCGAGGAGAACGCGTCCTGATGGCCGCCGCGGTTCCGACAGTCGAAAGGACCATTCGCCGCTACCTGATTGGAGGTGTCGCCGCCTGCGTCCTGTTTGTCGGAGGCGGGGGAGGGCTGGCTGCCGTCACCCAGCTATCAGGCGCAGTGATCGCTTCTGGAAGGCTGGTCGTCGATTCCAATGTCAAGAAGGTGCAGCATCCTACTGGCGGTGTGATCAGCCAAATCCTGGTGAAGGAGGGCGGCGCCGTGAAGTCGGGCGAGGTGCTTGTGCGTCTCGACGAAACGATCACTCGAGCCAATCTGGCGATCGTCAGTAAGGGCCTAGATGAGTTCGAAGCGCATCTGGCCCGTCTTGAAGCCGAGCGCGATGGCAGTGAAGCCATAGTATTTCCATCCTCCCTGACATCGCGGGAGGACGATGCAACCGTTGAGCGCGCCATCGCAGGCGAGCAGTCGCTCTTCGAATTTCGAAGGCAGGCCCGCGCTGGCCAAAAGGCGCAGCTGGAAGAGCGTGTCGCACAGCTCTCGGAGGAGGTCTCCGGCCTCAGTGAACAACGATTGGCCAAGAACCATGAAATCCAGCTCATCGGCACAGAGCTCGAAAGCATTCGCAGCCTCTGGCAAAAGAAGCTTGTTTCAATCGACCGCTTGACCGCGCTCGAGCGTGATGCTGTCCGGCTCGAGGGTGAGCATGGGCAACTGACCGCATCGATTGCCCAAGCGAAAGGTCGAATCGCGGAAACCCGGTTGCAGATCATCCAGGTCGATCAGGATTTGCACAGCGAGGTCGCCACCGATCTGCGTGATGTCGAGGCAAAAATCTCAGAATTCGTCGAACGCAAGGTGGCGGCGGAAGACCAGTTGAAACGGATCGATATTCGTAGTCCGCAAGACGGCGTGGTTCACCAGCTTGCCGTTCACACGGTCGGCGGCGTCATTTCACCGGGCGAAGTCATCATGTTTATCGTGCCGGTGGCAGACGAACTGACTGTCGAGGCACGTGTCGCGCCGCAGGACATAGACCAGCTCTCGCTTGGCCAGGTAGCAGCCCTGCGGTTCTCTGCCTTCAACCAGCGGACGACGCCAGAGTTGAATGGCAGGGTGAGCGAGATCTCGGCCGACCTCAGTGTCGACGAGCGAAGCGGCGCCGGCTTCTACACTGTTCGTGTCAGCCTGCCGCGCACCGAGCTTGCAAGACTGAAAGGTCTGACCCTGGCGGCCGGTATGCCGGTGGAAGCTTTCTTTTCGACCGGCGATCGAACGATGCTGTCCTATCTGGTGAAGCCTTTGCGTGATCAAATCAAGCGGGCGTTCAGGGAGGAATGACGAATGATGTGCCGGTTGAGGCCGAAGAAAGTACCCCAGCCAAGGACGGAGGGCGGACGTCTACTCCAAGTCACAGAACCTTGTGGGCGGACAAAAGGTGATTGTGCGCCTTCTCCTGCGTCAGAATGACGGCGCCTTCTTCGCTCAGCCACTCGTTGCCGTCAGTGTGGTCGAAATGCCAGTGGGTGTCGATTAGGATCACGCGGGATCACGCCTGAAGCTGTTGACGGCCTCCAAAATGCGCGACGGGTAGCGGTGCTTTCCTTCGATTTATGGCTGTCACGTTAGGCGACCCGCTCTTCTTCCGCATTGAGCCATTGCCAGTTCACTGTCCGCGCTAACTCAGGATCGCGCCTCCACAGGGCGGCGAATCTCCATACCAGCGCACGTTCAGCCGCAATGCGGGCGTCGATCTCGTCTTGCGGCGCATCGGATGGCCAGTCGGCCCCGCCACAGTCGCCGGCTCCTGTCAGATAAAGCCTCCGGATGGCCGCTTCCGCGCCCTTCGGCTTGCCGCGCCAGAACTCGCTTGCGCGAATGCGATGCTCCACATCGCGTAGCATTCGCATAGTGTCTTCGTCGCGTATTCGCAGGTTGGGTGTGCTCATTTGTGAGACTTTTGACCCTTCGATAATTGGGACGCCACTCGGCCGTGCGCGTTCGAAACTGCTATGAGATGGCCTTAGTGAAGCCGCCGACTGCTCCGCCAACGAACGAACCTATCTTCACGTAGACGGAAGTGGAAAGCTCACCTTTCTTGCCCCCGGTGAGTTTTTCCTCGATACTCCCTCCGAGTTCGCTATCGTCCGGTTTCTGTTGAATGAGTGAAATACCCTTGGACGCGAGTTGGACCCCGTTGAAGGCAGTCGTCAATTCCCCGGTTTGTTGAATGCTCGACGCCCTTATCAAACCTTCGTCGAGCATCCAGACGACCACGTCATTGAATGTCGCCAGCACCTCTTCTTCATCGCCAATTCTGTGCGTCATGATGTCCATCGCATCGCTGGTTTCCAGATCAATCCGCCTCAAACCTCCAGCGACAAGATGCTCTAAAAGGCGCCCCATTGTTTCGTAGTGATACGCAAGCGATGCCATTTTAGTTCCTTCATAATCTCTGGAACGAACAGTGAATGCGTTGCTACCATTTTGCTACCCAATTCGGTAGCACCAACAAAAACCGGGCAGGACACGCCGGAAAACAAACGGCGCAAATGACTGAAACATAAGGACACGGCGGGACAGTAAGGGGAGGGAGAGGACTGCTATGACCGAATTTCAAGACCGGTGCCTTAAACCGCTCGGCCATCCCTCCAGTGACTGTTCATCACAGGCGCCTGCTCTAGTGTGCCTAGCAAAGACCTGTCAACCGGCTTCCGTGCAGCGCGCATGATCCAGACAGGCGATCCCCGGCAAGCAGCGTCACAATCTTGCCCGGTTCCGGCCACAATCGGTTAATACCGTGATAAACAATTCCTGCGCAAAAAGGATCGGGGTTCTAGTCGCCTTTGGTATTGTCGAGTGAGTGCTTTGGCTCCTCTGATGTCAAACGGCGGCATCTTTGATTGAGACTGTAGGGGATTTCAGGAAAATGCAGGCTGCGACGCGCCCGCGTCTTCGTCGCGCTTCCACGATTGCGCTGTTTGCTGTGTCGGCTGCCTTGCTGGCGGCCTGCGCGTCGCCGCAGCCGAAGGCGATGGTCAATCCCAAGCATCGATCCAAGGAATATTTCGCCGAAACCGAATATGGCGTGAAAGCCAGCCCGCGCGTTGCCTTGATGCGGCGTGGCGGCGGCCGCGACCAGCTCGGCAAGCCCTACCAGGTTCGCGGCAAATGGTATTATCCGAAGGAAGAAAAGCGCTACGCCAAGGTCGGTCTTGCTTCCTGGTATGGCGATGCCTTCCACGGCCGGCTGACCGCCAACGGCGAAGTCTACGACATGAGCCACCTGACGGCGGCACATCCGACGATGCCGCTGCCTAGCTATGCCCGCGTCACCAATCTCAAGACCGGCAGCTCGGTCATCGTACGCGTCAATGATCGCGGACCCTACCACGAAGGCCGTATCATCGACGTGTCGCAGCGTGCCGCGGAGATGCTCGATTATGCCAATGTCGGCACCGCCGAGGTGAAGGTCGAATATGTCGGGCGCGCGCCGCTCGACGGCGATGACGACCAGTACCTGATGGCCTCCTACCACCCCGGCAACAGGCGCCCGGACCCATCGGACGGCCTGCCGAGCGGTGTCATGGTCGCCATGAACGGACCGTCGCCGAGCCTGCCGGTGGGTGCTGTCGCCGCGCCGTTCCCGGGCCAGATGACGGATTCCGGCCCGGCCTTCGCTCAGCCGGCTGCCCTGTCGGCGCAGGCGCCAGCTTTCGGCGACGTGGCACTGCCCGATTTCGGTCCGATCGTGCCTGAGCGCCCGGACATTATGCTGCCGCCGCGATCGCCGTTCGCCGTGGCTTCGCTGTCCTATACGGACGAACGCGTGCGGCGTGCAAATGTTTTTGCCGCGTTGGACGACAGCGGCATGTCACCGGTCGACATCTTGCGGTCGTGGAAGAAATCCAATCCGAAGGCGTCAGCGTCCAATTCCGACTATGTCGCCGCCGGCACCTTCGACAATGCCGCTGAAGCCAAGCGCGTGGCCGCCGCACTCGAGCCCTTTGGCCGGATAGAGATCCAGCGTTCCAATCTCGACGGCAATGACTGGTATGCGGTCAATCTCTATCCTGACGGCCACGGCGGCGTGGACGAATTGCTGCAGGCGGCGTGGACGCATGGCGCGCCCGATGCGCTGGCTGTGCGCGACTGATACGCGAGACGGATTCCACTGAACAGTTGATCCGTCCCGGAAAAAGCCGGATAGTTTCGCTGGCTTGCCGGAGGGACCGGCCAATGGGTCGAATTTCATGCAGTTTCGCTTGCTTCAGCCTTTTGCCGGGGTTCTTCTTCTCGGTCTCCTGCTTTCTCTGACCCCGGCCCGCGCACAGCTTTTCGAGACCAAGGCCGCACAGGCCTTCATGATCGATGCCGATACCGGCACGGTGCTGTTCTCGAAAGATGCCGACAAGCCGATCCCGCCGGCCTCGATGGCTAAGCTGATGACCATGGAAGTGGTTTTCAACGCCCTCAAGTCCGGGCGTCTCAAGCTCGACGACACGTTCGTCGTGAGCGAAAACGCCTGGCGCAAGGGCGGCGCGCCGTCGGGAACGTCGACGATGTTTGCCAAGCTCAAATCGGCGATCCGCCTCGAGGACCTGATCCAGGGCGTGACCGTACAGGCTGCCAATGACGGCTGCATCGTCATCGCCGAAGGCATGGCTGGGTCCGAGGACAATTTTGCCGCGCAGATGACCGAACGCGCCCGCCAGATCGGCCTCAAGACATCGACTTTCGTCAATTCGACTGGTCTGCCGGCGGACGGCCAGCAGACGACGGTGCGCGAGCTGGCGCAGCTTGCCCTGCATTTGTGGCGCGATTACCCGGATTATTATCGCTACTATGGGCTGAAGGATTTCACCTGGAACAAGATCACCCAGAAAAACCGTAACCCGCTGTTGGCCATGGACATCGGCGCCGATGGCCTGGTTGTCGGTGCCAGCGAGGCGGCCGGCTTCGGTATCGTCGCTTCGGCCAGCCACAACGGCAGCCGGGTGATCGCGGTGATGAGCGGGCTTGCCAACGACAAGGAACGCGCCGAAGAGGCGCGCAAGCTACTCGACTGGGGCGCGCGGTCCTTCGAGAAGACCGAGATATTCGCCAGGGACGAGGTGATCGGCGAGGCCCAGGTTTTTGGCGGGGCGAAATCCGGCGTGACGCTGAAGGCAAAAGGGCCGATCGACATCTTCCTGCCGATCACCAACCGTGACAAGCTGACGGCCCGGATCGTCTACACCGGCCCGGTCGCCGCTCCGGTGGAGGCAGGGCAGCCGGTGGGCGCGCTGCGCGTCTGGATCGGCGATACGCTGAGCCAGGAGACGCCACTCTTCGCCGCCGAGTCGATCAGTGTCGGCACCTTGCCGCAGCGCGCACTCGATGCCGTCAAGGAACTCGCAATCGGCTGGCTGCGATAGCACCGACGGCATGGACGTTTTCCCGAACGCGGACTATCTAGAGCGCAACAATCCACTCCAACATGGACAAAGGCTCTTTCGATTGGCGCGCGGATTTTTCATCACCTTCGAAGGCGGCGAGGGCGCAGGCAAGTCGACGCAGATCGAGCGGCTGGCGAGAAAGATGCGCGCCAAGAAATACGATGTCCTGCTCACGCGCGAACCGGGCGGCTCGCCAGGCGCCGAAGCGGTCAGGCATGTGCTGCTTTCAGGCGCCGCGGAGCCATTCGGGCCGAAGATGGAAGCGCTGCTCTTCGCCGCCGCGCGTTCCGACCATGTCGAGCAGGTCATCCGACCCGCGGTCGAGCGCGGCACCATCGTGTTGTGCGACCGCTTTCTGGATTCCTCGCGCGTCTACCAGGGGGTTACCGGTGGAATCGATCCGGCGTTCATGGAGACGCTGGAGCAGGTCGCGATCAACGGCATGATGCCGGACATGACGCTGATCTTCGATATCGATCCGGCCGAGGGCCTCAGGCGCGCGACGCTGCGGCGCGGCAGCGACGCGGGCGCCGACCGCTTCGAAAAAGAGACGCTCGCCATCCATCAGGCCCGGCGTGATGCCTTCCTGGCCATCGCCGCGGCCGAGCCGGGACGCTGCATCGTCGTCGACGCGTCGGCCGATCCAAACACGGTGGAGGATGTCGTCACCGCGGCCGTGTTTGCGGCACTCGAGGCGAGGGCACCCGCGCGCAACAGGCAGGCCGCACCGGTATGATCTTCGAACGCATCGCGCCGGAACAGCACGATACGCTGGACGGCGTACCCGAGCCCGCCGAAACGCCCCGTCTTGTCGGACACGGGCAGGCGGCCGGCATGCTCGCCGCCGCCTATCGGTCGGGAAAGCTGCCGCATGCGCTGATCTTCGCCGGACCGGTAGGCATCGGCAAGGCGACGCTGGCCTTCCATCTTGCGCATCATCTGTTGAAATACCCGGCCTTCGATCAGGCCCCGGAAAGGCTTGCCGTGCCCGATCCGGCGTCGCCGCTGTTTCGCCAGATCGCAACCGGCGCACATCCCGGCGTGCTGCACCTGACCCGTCCGCTGAATGATAAGACCAAGAGCTTCAAGACCGTCGTCACCGTGGACGAGATCCGCAAGGTCAGCCGCTTCCTGTCGCTGACCTCGCATGACGGCAGCTACAGGGTGGTGATCGTCGATCCCGCCGACGACATGAATGCCAATGCCGCCAACGCCTTGCTGAAAAACCTCGAGGAGCCGCCGGCAAGAACGCTGTTCATTCTCATCGTCCATGCGCCGGGCAGCCTGCTGCCGACGATCCGCTCGCGCTGCCAGGTGGTACGCCTGACGCCGCTCGATGCCGACGATTTGCTGGCGGTGCTGCAGACCGCCGAGCCACCGCCGCCGGATGATCCGGCAGCACAGGCGGCGCTGGTCGAACGGGCAACGGGCAGCGCCCGCAACGCCATCCTGCTGACCCAGTATGGCGGGCTGGAGATCGCCCAGACGCTCGATGCGCTTGTGGCGGCAGGAAAGAGCGACGTCGGCGCAACCTACCGCCTTGCCGAGGCCGTGGCCGGACGCGATCAGGCGATCCAGTTCGAGATCTTCAATCGCCGTGCCCTCGACCTTCTGTCCGACGTTGCAAGCCGCGCTGCCCTGGACGGAGACCTTGCGCGTGCCAAAGCGCTGTCGGACACTTGGCACGAGGCGCTGGACGCTATATCCGAAACCGACACCTACAATCTCGACAAGAAGCAGCACGCCCTGACCATGATCGACCGCCTGAAGTCTGCGATGCGAATGTGACGGCCTTTTTGATGCATGCCGTTGCCCCAAAAACCGGCGCCACTTTTGGCGGCATGCATTGGTCTCGGGATGGCAATCGCCATTCCGATGCGATATCCACCGCCACGGCTTCCATTCAGACATTCATGACGGTTCATTCATGTCACGCGACACATTCTACATCACGACCGCGATCTCGTACCCGAACGGCAAGCCGCATATCGGCCATGCCTACGAACTAATCGCCACCGACGCGCTTGCGCGTTTCCAGCGGCTTGACGGTAAGCAAGTCTTCTTCCTGACGGGCACCGACGAGCACGGCATCAAGATGCTGCAGACGGCGAAGCGCGAAGGCATTTCCGCGCGCGAACTGGCCGACCGCAATTCGGCCGATTTCAAGCGCATGGCGGCCGCGCTCAACGCCTCCAACGACGATTTCATCCGCACCACGGAAGAACGGCATTACGCGTCTTCGCAGGCGATCTGGAAGGCGATGGACGCCAATGGCGATATCTACAAGGGCGGCTATGCCGGCTGGTACTCGGTGCGCGACGAAGCCTATTACGGCGAGGAGGAGACGGAGGTCCGTCCCGACAACATCCGCTACGGACCGCAGGGAACGCCTGTCGAATGGGTCGAGGAGGAGAGCTATTTCTTCCGCCTCTCGGCCTATCAGGACAAGCTCATTGCCCTCTATGAAAACCAGCCCGACTTCATCGGCCCGGCCGAGCGGCGCAATGAGGTGATGAGCTTCGTCAAATCGGGGCTGAAGGATCTGTCGATCTCGCGCACGACTTTTGATTGGGGCGTGCCGGTGCCTGGCGACGACAAGCACGTGATGTATGTGTGGGTCGACGCGTTGACCAATTACATCACCGGTGTCGGCTATCCCGATGAAAAGGCTGACAATTGGCGCTTCTGGCCGGCCGATGCACATATCATCGGCAAGGATATTGTGCGCTTCCATGCGGTCTATTGGCCAGCCTTCCTGATGTCGGCCGGCATCCCGCTGCCGAAGCGCGTTTTTGGCCACGGCTTCCTGTTCAACCGCGGCGAGAAGATGTCGAAATCGGTCGGCAACGTCATCGACCCGTTCACCATGATCGAGCACTACGGTCTCGACCAGGTGCGCTATTTCTTCCTGCGCGAAGTGCCGTTCGGCCAGGACGGCAGCTACAGCCATGAAGCGATCGTCAACCGCACCAACGCCGATCTCGCCAACGGCCTCGGCAATCTGGCGCAGCGCTCGCTGTCGATGATCGCCAAGAATTGCGGTGGCGTGGTGCCGAAGCGCGGCGACCTGACGGATGCCGACAGCACGATCCTGGATCAGGCGACGGCCGCTCTTGCCACCGCGCGCAAGGCGATGGCCGAACAAGGTATCCATCTGGCGCTGGCGGCGATCTTCGGCGTCGTGGCGGAAGCCGATCGGTATTTCGCCGGGCAGGAGCCATGGGCGCTGAAAAAGACCAATCCGGAGCGCATGGAAACGGTGCTGTGGACGACAGCCGAAGTGGTCCGGCGCGTGGCGATGCTGTGCCAGCCCTACATTCCGGGATCGGCCTCGAAGCTGCTTGACCTGCTGGCTGTGCCGGCGGACAGGCGCGACTTCGTGCACGTCCACGCCGACCATGCGCTTGTTCCGGGTTCCGCTTTGCCCGTGCCGGAAGGTGTGTTTCCGCGTTACGTCGACCAGCCGGACGCGAACGCCTGATGCTCGTCGACAGCCACTGCCATCTGGATTTTCCAGATTTCGCCGAGGAGCGGGCGGCCATTGTCGCCCGCGCCGTGGCGGCCGGCATCGGCCGCATGGTGACGATATCGACCCGTGTGAAGCGATTTCAGCAAATTGTGGAAATCGCGGAGACTTTCGACGAAGTGTATTGCTCGGTCGGCACCCATCCGCACAATGCCGCAGAAGAGCTGGACGTCACTGCCGCCGACCTTGTCCGTTTATCGGCTCACCCCAAGGTGGTGGCGATCGGCGAGGCCGGGCTTGATTATTTCTACGACAAGGCGCCGCGCGATGCGCAAGCGCAGGGCTTTCGCGCCCACATCGCCGCCGCTCGCGAAACCGGACTGCCTCTGGTCATCCATTCGCGCGACGCCGACGAGGACATGGCCGATATTCTCGAGCAGGAAACGGGGAAGGGTGCCTTTCCTTTCATCCTGCACTGTTTCTCGTCGGGTCGCCAGCTGGCCGAGGTGGGCGTTTCGCTTGGCGGCTATGTGTCGTTCTCAGGCATACTGACATTCAAGAATTCTGCCGAATTGCGCGCCATCGCCGCCGATGTGCCGCATGACCGGCTGCTCGTCGAGACCGACGCGCCATACCTGGCGCCAGTACCATTCCGCGGCAAGCGCAACGAGCCGGCCTATGTCGCGCAAACCGCCAAGGTGCTGGCCGAGACGATCGGGGTCGGTGAGGCTGAAATCGCTGCATTGACGACGAACAACTTCTTTCGGCTGTTTGGAAAAATGCCGCGCCCGGACCAGCGGGCGTCCAACGCATGAGCGACAGCCTGCGCGTCACCGTTCTCGGCTGCGGCTCGTCCCCAGGTACGCCGCGCATCACTGGCGACTGGGGCAAATGCGACCCGGAAAATCCAAGGAACCGGCGCACGCGCACGGCAGCGCTGGTCGAGCGGATCGCCGCGAACGGCAATCGCACGACCGTCGTCATCGACACCGGACCGGATTTCCGCCAGCAGATGTTGATGGCCTCTGTCAGGCGCATTGACGCGGCCGTCTATACCCATCCGCACGCGGACCACATTCACGGCATCGACGATCTACGCGGCTTCGTCCTCGATCAGCGCCAGCGGATCGATATCCACGCCGACCAGCCAACGATGCTGCGGCTGCGCCAGGCGTTCGGCTATTGCTTCGAGACGCCAGCCGGCAGTTCCTATCCGCCGATCGTCGAAGCCCATATCATCGACCACGCCAAGCCGGTGGTGATCGAGGGAGAGGGGGGTGCCCTCACCCTCGAGCCTTTGCCACAGGTCCACGGCGATATCATCTCGCTCGGCTTTCGCGTCGGGACGCTGGCCTACTGCCCTGATATCAGCGACTTTCCCGATGCCACCGTCGGAAGGTTGCGCGACCTTGAAGTTCTGATCATCGACGCGTTGCAATACAGGACGCATCCGAGCCACCTGTCGCTTGGCCAGGCGCTTGAATGGATCGAAAAGCTGGCGCCGAAACAGGCTGTGCTGACGCACATGCACGTGCCGCTCGACTACGCCACGGTCAAGGGCGAAGTGCCTGCTAACGTCACCCCGGCCTATGACGGCATGGTGATCGAAATTCCCTATGAATCAGCGTGATACGAACGGTCCCTCATGAGGACGTTCGGCTCCTTGGGCCAAATATCAGCAGCATTCCAATCCGCTCATAGCCCATGCTGGGATAAAGCAGCGCTCCGGCGTGGGTCGCCATCAACACCGAGCATCGCGACCCACGGACCATCAGCGCCTTGCCGATGCCGCGACGCCGTTGTGAAGGCTCGACATACATGTCCGCGCACCAGGTTGCGCCGACAGCGTTCACGCTGCGGACGCGCCCAACGATATCGTCGCCTTCGACCGCCACATACTGGGGAACGGCGCGCCGTCGCCGAGCAGATCGGTCGCGATCGGCCGCCTGCGCATGATCTTTCGCAACTGCGCGGCCCGTTCGGCTGTGCGCACACGTTCGATCAAGACGAGAGCTGGCGGGCTCGGTATCCAGCGCAGGGGCTGAACGAAAAAGCCTTCCGTCCGCAGCAGCCGATAGCCGAGCGCTTTGTAGGCGGTTCGGGCTGGTCCATCCGATTCGTCGTTCGCGATCACGACGGAAACAGCAAAACCCGGCCGCGCATGCTGCCGCACGATCGCATCAGCTTCCTCGGCGGCGACGTCATGGACGACCCATTCCTCGCTGCGATAGTCGCGAGGATTCTTGCGCTCGGCATCGCGCATCAGCCACAATGGTCCGACGCGGCTGGCTTCGTAGGGAAAGGTTCGGCTTCTGCCCGTGCTGTAGCCATGTACGAACACTTCAATCGCCACTTCGATCTCACGCCTTGCTGTCGTCATTCACGCAGCGTAGCGTTGGCCATCAGCTCAAGGCAACACGCATCGATCGATGCCAAACCCATGAAAATCAGCGGCAATTCCCAGCCGTCGGGAAATGTTTAAGTTCCATAATCTATCTTATGCGACTTTCGGACGTGGTTGTGGAAGAGCCGCCGCTGGCGATCTTGCGCGGGCCGGCACCTTGCGCCCTGAACAGCTTGGCGTAGGATTTCGTCCGATCCCAACCATCCTGCACACGTTCGGCTCCAAAGTTCATCATGACCGTATCGACCTCGTTCCTGGGCTTTCCCGATCACCACGCTAGTGGCCAGACGCCCCGGGCGGTTATCTTCGGAGCCGGCCACGGCAGCACCTATCCAGGCAAGGACAGCAGCGGCCATGCCTTGGCCGCCGACGCGATCCGGGCCGCGAGCCAGGACGATGCCGCACTCATCGAGCACTGGGATTTCGATCTCGGCGGGCCGCTGTTCGACAGCAAGGCGATCTGCTGCATCGACGCCGGCGACATCTTGACCATCCTGCACGACAATGCCGGCAACCGGGCCCGTATCGAGGCAAAGACGCGCGAGATCCTGTCCTTGCCGGGCGTGCCCATCCTGCTCGGCGGCGACTGTTCCGTGACCATTCCCTTCCTCGCCAGCTTTGCCGACCATGGACCGATCTGGGTCCTGCAGATCGACGCCCATATCGACTGGCGCGACGAGGTCCATGGCGAACGCTACGGCTATTCCAGCCCGATGCATCGTGCGAGCGAGATGCCGCATGTCGCCGGCATCGTACAGGTCGGCCTGCGCAGCGTCGGCAGCGCACGTATCGCCGACGTCGAAGCGGCACAGCGCTATGGCAGCCGTTTCGTGACCGCACGCCAGATTCACGCCCAGGGCGTCGAAGCCGCCCTTCGGCATATTCCGGAAGGAGCGCGGGTCGTCGTCACCCTCGATTGCGACAGCATCGACCCAGGCATCATGCCGGGCGTGGCGGCGCGCACGCCCGGCGGCCTCACCTACACGCAGGTCATCGATCTGATCGCGGGTCTCGGCAAGCGGGCCAGGATCGCCGGATTCGATCTCGTCGAGTTCTATCCGCCCGCCGACATTGACGGCCTGTCGGCGCTGACCGCCGCGCGCCTTCTCGTCAATGTGATCGGCACCATCGTCCGGCAGGTTTGAAACCTCGCTCGTGCACCGATCTAAAAAGGCTGTCCAAAAAGGAACGATTCATCACCAACCCTATCGGGCGCCCTGCTCACTCGACGATGCGGATCTGATATGTCAGAACGTGTTTGGCGGTAGGCTCGATCAGCATGACGCCAAGCTTGTCGCTGAACTCGCCGTCGAAGTCCACCGGGCTCGCGATACCGTGCCAGGGTTCGATGCACAGGAACGGGGCACCGCCTGGCTTTGACCAGATGCCCAGTTCCTCAAATCCCAACCATGTCATTTCGATCGCCGGACCACGCTCGGCCCCATAGCGCACGCTGGTGCCGGCAGGCTGATCCAGGATGACGGCGTCGTCGTCGAACAGCCGTTCGGAGAGCGTCAGTGTCCTGCCTTTGATCGGTGTTGGCCACGACTTCGGGAGCAGTAGGCCATCCTTGAGCCGGCGGATCGGCGCCGGTTCGGCCTCGGCAAAGGTCAGCCGGTAGGCCTCCTTGGGCAATTCCGGCAACAACGGCCAATTGAATGCCGGGTGTGCGCCGATCGAGGCCGGTAACGGCTCGTCACCAGTATTGGTGATCTCGAAGGTCACACGGAGCTGCTGGGGCTCCAGCGTGTAGGTCACGGCCAACCGAAAGGCGAAGGGGTAGTGCGCACGCGTGTCGGCATCGTCGGTGAGAACCAACGTACAGGATCGAGGTCCCCTCTCCGCCCAGTCGAAAGGCTTGTCGCGCGCGAAGCCGTGCTGCGTCATCGGATAGGTCCTGCCGCGATGGCGCAGTTGGTCGCTCTTCAGCCGGCCGACGATCGGGAACAGCACTGGAGAATGGCGGCGCCAGGCTGGTCCGGCCTGCCACAGGAACTCAAACCCCTGCGCATCCCGTAGCGAAACCAGTTCGGCACCCTGCCCGGTTATAACAGCCGAGATGCCGTCGCCATGAAGCGTTTGGCTGTCTGCCACATGTCCTCGCGCGATGTTGAAGGCTGGTGCGGCGCGCAGACTAGCAAAAGCTCTCGGGGACTCAAAGATGTAGCCGGGTCTTGCCGGAACGAATTGTGACCGGAGGATTTCTCCTCCGGCCACCTCTCCGCATCAAGGACGACAATCCTCGCCCTTGCCCACAGCGGACAGTCGTTACTCGCGCTCGCCAGTGAAATTCAGCAGCAGCTGGAAGATGTTGATGAAGTTCAGATAGAGCGAGAAGGCGCCGAAGACGGCCAGCTTCTGTCGAGATTCGGCATCGAAATTCTCGGCATACTGTTCCTTGATCGTCTGCGTGTCCCAGGCGGTCAGGCCGATGAAGACAGCGATGCCGATCACCGAGATGGCGAACTGCAGCGCGGTCGAGCCGAGGAAGATGTTGACGATGCTGGCGATCACCACGCCGATCAGGCCCATGATCAGGAACGACGAGAACTGCGTCAGATCGCGCCTGGTCGTGTAGCCATAAAGGCTGGTGGCACCGAACATGGTGGCGGCAATGAAGAAGGTGCGCGCGATGCTGGTTCCGGTGAAGACCAGGAACACGGAGGCGAGCGACAGACCCATCACCGCGCAGAACGCCCAGAACATCATCTGGGCGCTGGCAGCCGACATGGTCTGCATCTTGAACGAAAACAGCATGACGAAGGCGAGCGGCGCCAGCATCACCACCCACTTCAGCGGGCTGGAGAAGATCGGCACATAGAGCGCCGGCGTCGACGACACCATGAAGGCGACCAGGCCGGTGACCACGAGGCCGAGACCCATATAGTTGTAGACGCGCAGCATGTGCTGCCGCAGGCCCTCGTCGTACATGGCACCGGTTTGGGTGCCCGTTCCCACGCGGTATCCCAGATTGGGGGTATTCATTGGGTTCTCCTTTGTGAATCGGTCAGTAAAGCGTGGATCGGTCAGTAAAGCGTTTTGGCGAGCGTCTCGGCGGCGCGGTCGAGATCATGAACCCCGCTGCGCGCGACCACCGCATAGGCGACCTCGCCGATCTGGAAGTAGGCCGCGGAAATGTCGCCTGAGAGCGCAATGGTCGGCTTGACCACGTCGAAGGTTCCCGGCCGGATCGCAAACAGCGACACCAGGCCCATGTCCGTGGTATCAGCCGCCATCTCGACGCTCGGGCCGAAACGTGACGGATAGACCTGCACGTCGCGCACCTTCCAGTCCTTGGGCAGCGAAGGCATGACGATCGCGGTCGCTGCACGGATCTCGCCGGCATTGTAGTTGGGTGCTTCCTGCTGCGAGGGCATGGTTTCGCGCACCAGCGTCGTCCTGTGTGCCCGCACCGCATCGTCGACATAGGCAGGCGGCTGCGGCGAAGCGACGACCTTGGTCACCGACATCGGCCCGATTATGCCGTTCGCCAGCCAGCCGGCGGCAACGAAGGCCGCAACGGCGGCAGCGCGCTGCAAGACGCCGAAGATTCGGCCGCGGGCAAGCCCCCTCTCCAACCGGCGGGCCGCATCAGCGGTCGCCGGCCGCGCCATGCCTTTCGAGCCGGCGAGCGCAACACGCAGTTCATCGCGGGTCCTGAGATCCGACATTACGCGCGCGGCCGCCTCCGGGCGGATCGACAGGAAGGCCTCGACCTCGATGCGGCGGGTGACATCAAGCTGGTCGTCGACATAGGCATCGAGGTCGGTGTCGGTCACGGGGTCGACAAGAGCGGTCATGAGTCGCCTCCCACAATCCTGAGATGATTTTTGCCGCACGTCGGGGCGGCGTCTTCCATCTGGCGCAAGGCGGCGCGCGCCCGGCCGATGCGCGACATCAGCGTGCCCAGCGGCACACCGGTGGCATTGGCCGCCTGCTGATAGGAAAGCCCTTCGATGGCGACCAGATGCAGCGCCGAACGCTGTTCTTCCGGCAGGTTGAAAAACGCGTCCCGCACCTGCGCCAGGCGCACCGAGTGCTCCTGCGGCGCCGGTGTGCTGGCGGCAGCAAGATATCTGGCCTGTTCGACACGCAGCGCTTCCGAGCGGCGCGAGCGCATGCGGTCAACAAACGCGTTGTGGACGATCGAGAGCAGCCACGCCCGCAGGTTTCCGCCGGAGCGAAAGGTGCCGCGCCGCTCATAGGCGCGCACCAGCGCGTCATGCACGAGGTCCTCGGCTTCCGCATTGTTACGCGTCAGCGACTGGGCGTAACGCCGCAGCGGCCCGAGCTGTCCAACAATATCGAAGCGTGGCATCGACCGTTTCATGCCCTGTTTACGGAGCATGTGGGGATTTTAATCCCGGCAGCGCTATTATTATTATCCGGGTTTGCCGGAGTACGTTCGGTGCCCTCGCCTCGCCTGGGCTTCGTAGAGCGCTGTCAGGCCCGAAGCGGTGTTGCCGGTTTGGGCACAGTTACGCCGCAGGCACGCAACACCCACCTGCGGCCGTCGCTGCGAAAATCGGTGATGCTGAGCGGCTCGATGTCGATCTTCCCGCCGGCGGTAAGCGGCGCACCAAGCACATGCAGGATCGCGGCGCGGATGATGCTGGCGTGCGTCACTGCGATTGTGTGGCCATGCTCGGCGATCAGTCGCCCCATCAAGTCCGAAGCCCTGCCTGCGACATCGGCAAGCGACTCGCCACCGTGCGGCGCCGCATTGGGGTCCGTGAGCCAGGCGGTGATGTCGGCGGGCTGCTCCGTCTGCACGTCCTCGAAACGCCCGCCGGCCCATCGGCCATGGTATCGATCGGCCAGAAGCGGTTCAACCGATGCGTCCAATGCCAGCGCCTCGGCGGTCTGCCGGGCACGAAGCGCCGGGGCTGTCCACACGCGGTCGGCACGGCGCAATGTTCCGCGCATAGCCTTCGCCAGCGTCAGCGATCGCGGCTCCAGCGGCTCATCCTCCGGGAACGCACCCTGCCGGGTCGCGGCCGTGGCACCGTTGCAGATCATCGTCAGCCGTACGAGCATAGAGCGTGCCTTCCCTCGAGCCGTTGAAAGCGGCACGGTCAGGTGCCGGTTTTTGCCTTGACGTAACCAAAACCGCTGGTGAAGCGCGCTCGATTTGCGTATCACTCCGCCGCGCCAACGGAACCATAGCGATGTTCGAAGATCTTCAGCCAGCTCCCGCCGACAAGATTCTTGCCCTGATCGGCCTCTATCGCGCGGATCCGCGTCCCAACAAAGTCGACCTTGGGGTCGGCGTCTACAAGGTTCGCGACGGCAAGACGCCGGTGATGCGTGCAGTGCGCGAAGCCGAAAAGCGGCTGCTGCAGGACCAGGATACCAAGACCTATCTCGGACTTGCCGGCGACACCGGGTTCAACATGGTGATGGCCAAGCTCGCCTTCGGCCCGGGCGCGGACATGTCGCGCATTCGTGCGGCGCAGGCGCCCGGCGGCTCCGGGGCGCTGCGGCTTGTGGCGGAACTGCTCAAGCGGACGCGCGCGGACGCAACCGTCTGGCTGTCGAACCCGACCTGGCCGAACCATATGCCGGTGATGCGCGCCGCCGGGCTGCAGATCCGCGAATACCCCTATTTCGATGCGGCCTCGGGCGCGGTTCGTTTCGAAGACATGCTGGCGGCGCTGCGGACGGCCAAGAGCGGCGACGTGGTGCTGCTGCATGGCTGCTGCCATAACCCGACCGGCGCCAACCTGGATGCTGCCCAGTGGGCTGCCGTTGCCGAACTGGTCGTCGAGCATGGCCTGCTGCCGTTTGTCGACATCGCCTACCAGGGCTTCGGTGACGGTCTCGAGGCCGACGCCCTCGGCTTGCGGCTGCTGGCGGCGAAAGTTCCCGAAATGGTTGTCGCGTCCAGTTGCTCGAAGAATTTTGCCGTCTACCGCGATCGTGTCGGCGCGGCAATGGTCCTGGCCAGGGACGGCGCGCAGGCCGATATGGCGATGAGCCAGATGCTGTCGGCGGCACGCGCCATGTATTCGATGCCGCCGGACCATGGGGCGGCGGCGGTGCGCATCGTGCTGGAAGACGCCGCCTTGCGTACCGACTGGGAAGCAGAGCTGGAAGAGATGCGCCTGCGCATGCTCCGTCTTCGTGTCCAGTTTGCGGAGGCACTGCGCCGGCAATCCAACTCCGACCGCTTCGACTTCGTCGCCAGCCATCGCGGCATGTTCTCGCGGCTTGGCCTCACGGAAGCGCAGGTCGAGCGGCTGCGCATCGAACGTGGCATCTACATGGTCGGCGACAGCCGCATCAATGTCGCCGGACTGCCCGAAGACGGCATGGATGACCTCGCCAAGGCCATCGTCTCCGTACTCGACTGAAGCGGCTCACCTGTGGACAAGGCGCCCTCGCCGGCTGACAGCATTGGCCGCGCGGCGGCCGCAGGATAGCATCCGCTACCATGACACCATCGAAAGACATTTCGCGGCTGATCGAGATCATGGCGGCACTGCGCGCGCCGAAGACGGGCTGCCCGTGGGACATCGAGCAGGATTTCTCGACCATCGCCCCCTATACGATCGAGGAAGCCTATGAGGTGGCGGATGCCATCGCGCGCGGCGACCTCGACGACCTGCGCGACGAACTCGGCGATCTCCTGCTGCAGGTCGTCTACCACGCGCAGATGGCCGAGGAAGCCGGCGAATTCACCTTCGGCGACGTGGTTGAGGCCATCACCACCAAGATGATCCGCCGCCATCCGCACGTCTTCGGCGACGAAAAGACCCGCAGCGCCGGCATGGCCAAAGGCATGTGGGAAAAGATCAAGGCGCAGGAGAAGGCTGAGAAGCGGCAGGCTCGCCTCAACCGGGGCCTCGACCCCGAAGACAACGGCAAGGGGTTTCTGGACAGCGTTCCAGTCGCCCTGCCCGCCTTGACGCGGGCGCTGAAACTTCAGGAGAAAGCTGCCCGTGTGGGCTTCGACTGGAGCGAGGCGGCCCCGATCCTCGACAAGATCGAGGAAGAGATCGGCGAACTGCGCGAAGCGCTGGCCAAGGGCGACACGGCGTCGATCAAGGATGAGTTCGGCGACATGCTGTTTGCCGTCGTCAACCTCGGCCGGCACCTCAAGCTCGATTCGGAAGCCGCGTTGAGCGGCACCAACGAAAAATTCCGGTCGCGCTTCCACTATGTCGAGCAGGCCCTGGAAAAGTCCGGCAACACGCTGGAAAACGCTGATCTGGCGGAGATGGAAGTGCTCTGGCAGGAAGCCAAGGGCGTAAAGTAGGCCTATAGACCAGCAATTCCAGACGGGAAACGGCTAGACTTTTCCTGGAATTGCTCCGATCTACCCGTTGTTCTTGCGGCGCAATCGGCTCTCTATCTCTTCGCGGGCGCTCCGCGTGGCCTTGAGCGAGATGGTGGCGCTGCCGTCATCATTGTCGGTGCGCGAAACGACATCGCCATTGCGGTAAAGCCAATCGACAAGACCGAATTGGGCTGGCTCGATCGTCACCGTCAGGTCCTCGATCTCGCCGGCCATCCGTGTCTCGATGATCGTCTTCAGCGCTTCGATGCCTTCGCCGGTCACCGCCGATATGGCGATCGGCGGACCCTTGATGCCGTCGGCTGCATCGGCAAGCAGCCGGCTCCTGTTGCCTTCGTCGAGTCGGTCGATCTTGTTCCAGACTTCGATCACACGCTTCGTGTCACTGGCATCGACGCCAAGGCCGGCCAGGATGCGCTCGACGTCCTCGGCTTGCGCTGCCGTGTCGGGATCGGAAATATCGCGCAGATGGATGACGAGATCGGCCTCGACCACCTCTTCCAGAGTGGCGCGAAAAGCGGCGATCAGATGCGTCGGCAGGTCGGAGATGAAACCGACAGTGTCCGACAGGATGATCGGCGTGCCATGTGGCAGACGCACGCGGCGAAGCGTCGGATCGAGCGTGGCGAACAGCATGTCCTGCGCCAACACCCCCGCCCCGGTCAGCTTGTTGAACAGCGTCGACTTGCCGGCATTGGTGTAGCCGACGATCGCCACCACCGGGAACGGCACCTTCTTGCGCTTGGCCCGGTGCAGGTCGCGTGTGCGCCGCACTGTTTCCAGCTCGTGCTTCAGCTTGATGATCTTTTCCTGCAGCTGCCGCCGGTCGGACTCGATCTGCGTTTCGCCGGGGCCGCCGAGAAACCCGGCGCCGCCGCGCTGGCGTTCAAGGTGGGTCCAGCTGCGCACGAGCCGGCCCTTCTGGTAGTTCAGATGCGCCAACTCGACCTGCAGCGTGCCTTCCTTGGTGCGGGCGCGCTCGCCGAAGATTTCCAGGATCAGGCCGGTGCGGTCCAGCACCTTGGCGTTGAATTCCTTTTCCAGATTGCGCTGCTGCACCGGGGTCAGCGGATGGTCGACGATGACCAGCTCCGCGCGGTTCTCCTTGACGATTTCGGCGAACTCTTCGACCTTGCCGCTGCCGAGCAAGGTCGCCGGGCGCGGGTCGTTGACCGTCACCACAGCCGTGTGGACCGGATCGAGATTGATGGCGCTGGCGAGGCCGACCGCCTCGTCGTGGCGCGCGTCGGCCGAACGCGTCAGCCGCGGACGATTGGTCTCGTCGTCACTGCGTGGCTGGCGGGTCAGGACCGGGACGATGACAACGGCCCGGGTTGGACCCTTGGCTTCCGTCCCGGGATCGTGCGCTGGTTTTCCGCGGACCGTGCCGTCCGCGTCTTTCTCACGTGCCAATCAGGCGCCCTGGCTTTCCTCGCCATCGAACATCTGAACCGGCTGGCTCGGCATGATCGTGGAAATGGCGTGCTTGTAGACGAGCTGAGAGTGACCGTCGCGGCGCAAAAGGACACAGAAATTGTCGAACGAAGTGACCACGCCGGTCAGCTTCACGCCGTTGATGAGAAAGATGGTGAGCGGGTTCTTGCTCTTGCGAACTGAATTCAGGAACAGGTCCTGAAGGTTTTGCGATCGTTCCGCCATTGTTCTTGTCTTTCGCCGATCCCCTTCGGTTTGCAAGCCAATGCGCCAAATTGTCGGGCCCATGTCAAGCGCGCAAACATCGTCTTGCCGTCAGTAACGACAAGCAGAACGAGATATATTGATGTTCATTCCACCTGTGCGGTTATCAGGCTGGACTTTTTTCCGCAATGTCAAAAAAGGCCTGCCGCAACGAAAGTGTTATTGATCCGGGGTGCCCATTGGCGACCGGATCGCCGTCGATAGCCACGATAGGCATCGCAATTGTCGTCGCGGAACTGATGAAGGCTTCCTTTGCCGCCTTGGCTTCGGCAACGGAAAAGCCACGCTCCTCGATCTTCAAGCCGAGCTTGGCCGCCACCTCGAACATGGTGGTGCGGGTGATGCCGCGCAGGATACCGTGCTCGGCCGGCCTCGTTACCAGGACGCCATCCCTGGTGATGATCCAGGCGTTCGACGAGCCACCTTCCTTGACGTTGCCATCGGTGTCGACGAACCAGGCTTCCTGCGCGCCGGCTTCCTTCGCCTTCTGTTTGGCCAGGACGTTGGGCAGCAGGCCGACGCTCTTGATGTCAACGCGATCCCAGCGATTCTCGGGCACGGTGATGACGGCAATGCCAGTTTCGGCGCGTTTGGTGCCTGCGGCGGGATCGGCCTTCCTCGCGGTCACCACCAGGGACGGCTTGATGTCCGCCGAAGGGAAGACGAAGTCGCGGCTGGCGACGCCGCGCGTCACCTGGACATAGACTAGGCCGTTCACGACATGGTTGCGGTTGACCACCTCGCGCAGGATGAGCGGCAGCACGTTGCGTGCGATCGGCCAGGCGATCGACAGTTCGGTCAGCGAGCGGTTGAGCCGGGCAAGGTGGCGTGGCATGTCGACGATGAAGCCACGGGCCACCTCGCAGACCTCGTAGACGCCATCGGCGAACTGGTAGCCGCGGTCCTCGATGTGGACGGCGGCGTCCGCATGAGCGACGTAGCGCCCGTTGACATAGGCAATGCGCGGCATTGGCGACCCCTGGAAAACTCTCGGGCTTTCTTATGCGATTCCGCCTTGGCCGTAACCGGCAAATGCTTGGCCCAGGCGCGGCTGATTGGATGTCGCGCGTCAGACGCCCAGCGACTTCAGCTTGCGATGCAGTGCTGAGCGTTCCATGCCGATGAATTCGGCGGTCTTGGAGATGTTGCCGCCAAACCGGTTGATCTGGGCGATCAGATAGTCCTTCTCGAACTGTTCACGCGCCTCGCGCAGCGGCAGCGCCATGATGTGCTGGTCGGATTGATTGGGCGTGCGTGGCATGACATCGCCGATCTCGGAAGGCAGAAGGTCAGCGGTGATCGGCGCATCGACATCGTCGCCACGCGCCAGGATCATCAGGCGCTCGACATTGTTGCGCAACTGGCGGACGTTGCCCGGCCAGTTATGCGCCTGCAGCACGGCCAGCGCGTCATCGCCGATGCGGCGCGGTTTTATGCCGGCCTGGCGGGCGATCTGCTTCATAAAATTATCGACGAGATAGGGAATATCCTCGCGCCGTTCGGCCAGGCCCGGCACCATGACCGGCACCACGGCCAGACGGTGGTAAAGATCCTCCCGGAAACGGCCGTCGGCAATCATGGCTTCCAGGTTCTGCGAGGTCGAGGAGATGATGCGGACGTCGACCTTGACCCGTTTGGTGCCCCCTACCCGCTCGAACTGCTGTTCGACCAGAACGCGCAGGATCTTGTTCTGCGTCTCGCGCGGCATATCGGCCACTTCGTCGATATAGAGAATGCCGCGATGGGCCTCCTCGAGTGCACCGACCTTGCGCTCGGTGCCGTTCGATTCGGTACCGAACAGCTCGATCTCCATGCGTTCGGGCGTGATGTTGGCGGCGCTCAGCGTCACGAACGGTGCGCCCTTGCGCGCCGACAGTGTATGGATGGCGCGTGCCGCCAGTTCTTTGCCCGACCCGGAAGGGCCAACGATCATCACACGGCTGTTGGTCGGCGCGACGCGCTCGATGGTCTGGCGCAGCTGGCTCATCGCCGACGACATGCCGATCAGGTCGAAAGTCTCGCCGCTGCGCTGCTTGAGATCGGAAACCTCGCGCCGCAACTTCGAAGTCTCGAGCGCACGCTCGGCGATAAGGATCAGCCTGTCGGCCTTGAACGGCTTTTCGATGAAGTCATAGGCGCCGCGCCGGATGGCGGAGACTGCTGTTTCGATGTTGCCGTGACCGGAGATCATCACCACCGGCAGGTTCGGGTGCATGGTCTTGATCTCGTCGAGCAAGGCCAGCCCGTCCAGACGCGAGCCCTGCAGCCAGATGTCGAGGAAAATCAGCCTCGGCGCCCGATCGGCGATGGCCGCCAGCGCGCTGTCGGCATCGAATGCCGTACGGGTTTCGTGACCTTCGTCGCTCAGGATGCCTGCGACGAGCTCGCGGATGTCTTCCTCGTCGTCGACGATGAGAATATCAGACGCCATTACCGACCTTTTCAGTTTCTCTTTCGTGTTCCGCCCTGCTTTCGCCGCGCGGTGGCGCGCCGGCCGCAGGCGGCAGGATGATGCTGATCATCGCGCCGCGCCCGCCATGGAAATCCGCGGGCGCATCATGGAGTTCCAGCCTGCCGCCATGGTCTTCCACGATCTTCTTGACGATAGCGAGACCAAGCCCGGTCCCCTTCTCGCGTGTGGTCATATAAGGCTCGAGCAGCCGTTGGCGATTCTCGCGCGGTAGGCCCTTGCCATTGTCGATGACGTCGATTCGAATTGCGCCATTCTGACGGCCGGCTTGAATCCGGATTATGCCGTGCGAACCGTCCTTTTGTTCCAGCCCGTCGATTGCCTCGGCGGCGTTCTTGATCACATTGCCGAAGGCCTGCGCCATCAGCCGGCTGTCGAAAGTGCCCTTCAGCGGCTCGTTGCCGAATATCCGTTCGAAGATAATGTCCGCGCGGCTGACTTCGACCAGGAACGAAGCCTCGCGCAGCGCTTCGCGCAGGTCTATGGCCTTCATCTCGGGTTTGGGCATGCGTGCGAAAGCCGAGAATTCATCGACCATGCGGCCGATGTCCTCGACCTGCCGAATGATCGTGTCGGTACACTGGTCGAAGACCTCGCGATCCTCGGTGATGACCTTGCCATAGCGGCGCTTGATGCGTTCGGCCGATAGCTGGATCGGCGTCAGCGGATTCTTGATCTCGTGGGCAATGCGGCGCGCCACGTCGGCCCAGGCGGAAGAGCGCTGGGCCTGGACCAGGTCGGTAATGTCGTCGACCGTCACGACATAGGATTTTTCCTCGGAGCCGTCGTCGCCAGCCTCGATGGTGATCTGGACATTGAAGGTCCGCTCGGCGCCGGCGCGATAGAAGGTCACCTGCTCGCGGTAGACCGGCTTGCCGGATTTGCGGCCGATCTCGAAGACGCGGCCGACATGCGGCAGAATGGCGGAAAGGTTCTGGCCGAGCGCGGCGCTGGCGGAGATGGCCAGCATCGATTCGGCCGAACGGTTGACGATGGTGATGATGCCGTAGGGATCGACGCCGATGACGCCCGCGGTGACGCCCGCGAGCACGGCCTCCGAAAAGCGCCGCCGCTCGTCGATCAGGTCCTTTGCCGACAGGATTTCGTTGCGCTGCGATTTCAACTCCAGCAGCATCTTGTTGAACGTGTCGCCGAGCGAGGCGACATCGCCGTCCGAAGGCCTGACGGGCACCGCGACGTCGAGATTGCCGGTCGCGACCTCGTCGGCGGCACCGATGAGCTGGCGGATGGGGCGCACAAGACGGTCGGCGACGGCAATGCCGGTCCAGATTGCCGACAGGATGATGATCAGCGTCAGCGACAGGTAAGGCAGCGCGAAGGCAACCTGCGAGGTGCGCCTGTTGTCTTCGAGATTGCGATACTCGTCCGTGTTGGACCTGACGATCTGCCGCGCCTTGATCACCTCGGGATCAACAAGGCGGATGGTGTAGAGATAGAGCCCCTCGATCTCGCGCAACTTGACGATGGCGCCCATGATGTTGCGGGTGCGCGGTTCGATCAGAACCGGCTTGCCGTCGCTGGCGCTGCTGACCGCACCTTCGGGCGGTTCCGGCATGGCGAAATCGGCATCGGTCTTGGCGCTCATGACGAAAGAACCGTCGGGCTTGATCAGCGCGGCATGGGCCAGTCCACGCCCCACGGATTCCTTATTCATCAGATCAAGAAAACCAGTCCGATCAAGACCATACAGCGTGCGGGACGCATCGAGGTCATAAGCCATCGACAATGTCGTGCCCTGCAGGTTGCGGGCATTTTCCTGCACATAGGCGTCGGCGATCGATAGCGAAGAATTGACGATCGTCTTGGTGCGAATCTCGAACCAGCGGTCGAGGCCGATATCGAGCGTTATCGAGGCGATGATCGCCACCATGATGGCGGGAATGGCTGCAACCAGCGCGAACATGGCGACGATGCGCACATGCAGCCGCGAGGCCGCCTTGCCATGACGGCGCGCCATGACGATGCGATGCACCTCGCGTCCGACCAGCGCGATGAGAACGAGGACGAAAGCGGCATTGAGCCCGATCAGCGCCCATGTCGTCTTGGCGTCTGGCGCAATCGGCGTTGCACCGACCAGGATGGCGAATGAAATGGCCGCCATGACCAACGCTCCGCCGACCGCAACCACGCCGGGCAGCGCCAGCAGGCGGCGCCCGTCGCGCGCGCCGGGTTCACTGAAAAGCTGTTTGTTGAGGGTCGGTGCCTGCGGAGCCATGTCGCCGTCTGGAGCCAGTGATTGCGTCCGATCTATGCAACGCATTGTGGCGATTATGCAACAAGTGTGACAACGACGGAAATCTTTCGCCGTTTAGTCCCCCGAAAAGAGGCGATGTCGGATCAGCGCTCAGCCCGGCCGCGATGATTTGTAGACGTTGACGCCCAGTTCGCGAATCTTCTTGCGCAGCGTATTACGGTTCAGCCCCAGCAGTTCCGCGGCCTTGATCTGGTTGCCGCGGGTTGCCGTCATCGAGGCCAGCACCAGCGGATATTCGACCTCGGACAGGATGCGCTGATAGAGGCCAGCGGGTGGCAGTTCGCCGGCGAACGAGGCGAAATAGCGCTGCAGGAAGTGCTCCACCGCCTGGCCGATCGATAGGTCGTCGGGAATGAGGTTGCCGCCGCCGGGCACCACGGGACGCTCGCCGGTCTTCAGCTCCGCCTCGATGATTTCGGCGGAGATCTCATCCTGCGAATAGAGCGCGGCCAGCCGGCGAACGAGGTTTTCCAGTTCACGCACGTTGCCCGGCCACGGATACCGCTTCATCAGTTCGATACCGCCGGACGAGATGCGCTTGGTCTGCAGCCCCTCCATCTCGCCGAGCTTGAAGAAGTGACGCACGAGATCTGGCACGTCCTCGGAACGCTCGCGCAACGCCGGCAGCCTGAGCGGCACGACGTTAAGGCGATAGAACAGATCCTCGCGGAACAACCCCTGATTGATGAGCGTGCGCAGATCCTTGTTGGTGGCTGCGACGATGCGCACGTCGGTCTTGATCGGCGTGCGGCCGCCAACCGTCGTGTACTCGCCCTGTTGCAGCACGCGCAGCAGGCGCGTCTGCGCCTCCATCGGCATGTCGCCGATCTCGTCGAGGAACAGCGTGCCGCCCTCGGCCTGCTCGAAGCGGCCGGTGGACCGGTTCTGAGCACCGGTGAAAGCGCCCTTCTCGTGCCCGAACAGCTCCGATTCGATGAGATCGCGCGGAATTGCCGCCATGTTAATGGCAACGAAAGGGCCGCCACGGCGACGGCCATACTCATGCAGCGCGCGCGCCACCAGTTCCTTACCGGTGCCGGATTCGCCCGAGATCATCACCGTCAGGTCGGTCTGCATCATGCGCGCCAGCATGCGGTAGATGTCCTGCATGGCCGCCGAGCGGCCGACCAGCGGCATCGTTTCGGGCTGCTCTTCCGGCCGCGCATCGATCTTCGGCCGTCGCGGCTCCGACAGCGCCCGGTTGACGATGTTGAGGAGCTCGGTCAGATCGAAGGGTTTTGGCAGATATTCGTACGCGCCGGTTTCGGAGGCGCGAATCGCCGTCATGAAAGTGTTTTGCGCGCTCATGACGATAACGGGCAGCTCCGGCCGCGCCTTCTTGATGCGCGGCAGCATGTCGAAGGCGTTCTCGTCCGGCATTACCACGTCGGTGATGACGAGGTCGCCCTCGCCAGCCGCCACCCAACGCCACAATGTCGAGGCATTGGAGGTGACGCGCACCTCGTGACCGACGCGGGAGAGCGCCTGATTGAGCACCGTGCGGATCGCCGCGTCGTCGTCGGCGACGAGAATATTGCCGCGTGCGCTCATTTGCGGTCTCCTTCAGCGTCTTGATCGCCGCCATGCGCGGTTTCCTTCCAGGCCGGCATCAGGACGCGGAAGGTCGTCGCGCGCGGGCGCGGGGTCGAATCGCATTCGATGATGCCGCCATGCTCGCCGACGATCTTGGCGACGAGCGCCAGCCCCAGCCCCGAGCCGTTCGGCTTGGTGGTGATGAAGGGATCGAACAGGATAGGCAGGATATCCTCCGAGACGCCGGAGCCGTTGTCGCGCACGCAGAACTCCAGCGGCAGCGACACGCGGTCCTGTGTGCCTGGAACGGAAACGCGAATACCTGGCCTGAAGGCGGTCGACAGTACGATCTCGCCCTGTGGGTCGCTGCCGATCGCCTCGGCGGCATTCTTGATCAGGTTGAGGAACACCTGGATGAGTTGGTCACGGTTGGCGAATACCGGAGGCAACGACGGATCATAGTCCTCCAGAATCTTGATTCTCTTTGCAAAACCATTCTTGGCGATCGCCTTCACATGGTCGAGCACGACATGGATGTTGACAGGGTAGCGGTCGATCGGCCGCTCGTCGGAAAATACCTCCATGCGATCGACCAGCGACACGATGCGGTCGGTCTCGTCGGTGATCAGCCGGGTCAGCGCGCGGTCCTCGTCGGAGGCGGACAGTTCGAGCAATTGGGCGGCGCCGCGGATGCCGGAGAGCGGGTTCTTGATCTCATGCGCCAGCATCGCCGCCAGGCCGGTCACCGAGCGCGCGGCACCGCGATGCGTCATCTGCCGGTCGATCTTGTCGGCCATCGACCGTTCCTGGAACATCACCACGACGGAGCCCGGGAATTCCGTCACCGGCGCGGCATAGAGATCGACCACCTTCTCGATGCCGAGGCGTGGCGACGACACGTCGACCCGGTACTCGTTGACTGGAGCCCGTCGCTCACGCACCTGGTCGACCAGCGTCAACAACGGGCTGCCGAAGGGAATGAGCTTGGACAGGGTGTTGCGCGCCAGCATGGTCGCGCTCGCGCGAAAGAAATCCTCGGCATCGGCGTTGGCGAAGGTGATGAATCCTTCCTCGCTGATCATGATCACCGGGCGACGGATGGTGTTGAGGACGATCTGGGCGGCATTCGCCCTATCAGCGCCCTGGCCAGCGGTGGCGTTCATGCGGCGCTCCGCAGCTTCAAGGGTTGCGGATGGCGCGAAAACACATCGCGCAGCAGGGCGATGACGCGGGCCGGTTCGAACGCGGTCAGGATCGCCTTCCGGCTGTCGTCGGCGACGCCACCAGCATGGCGATCGAGATACCAGCCCAGATGCTTGCGCGCTTGGCGCAAGCCGCTCTCGACACCATAAAGCGCCAGCATGTCCTCGTAGTGCGCGACGACGTAATCGGCCAATACGGCGGGATTCTGCGGCACGTTGGCCGCCGTTTCACCGGCTGCCGCAGCAGCAATGCCACCGGCGATCCAGGGCGCGCCATAATGCGCGCGGCCGACCATCACCGCATCGGCGCCGGACTGATCGAGAATGGCGGCCGCCTCGGCCGGGGAGCAGACATCGCCATTGGCGACCACCGGAATGGATACGGCCTCTTTGACGCGAGCGATCGCACGCCAGTCGGCCTTGCCCTGATAGAACTGGCAGCGCGTGCGGCCGTGCACCGTTACCATCGTGACACCGGCCTGTTCGGCGCGTCGCGCAAGTGTGGGCGCGTTGAGGGCATCTTCGTCCCAGCCCAACCGCATCTTGACCGTCACCGGCACCTTGACCGCTCCGACCACGGCTTCGATCAGCGATAGCGCATGATCAAGATCGAGCATCAGCGCCGAGCCGGCATAGCCGCCGGTAACCTTCTTGGCTGGGCAGCCCATGTTGATGTCGATGATGTCGGCGCCCTCGCCGGCAGCTATACGCGCGCCTTCGGCCATATGGATCGCCTCGCGGCCGGCAAGCTGCACCATGTGGACCGGCAAGCCTGAATGTCGTATGCGCAGGTCGAAACCCGCCCGGCCCTTGGCGAGCTCCCCGCTGGCCACCATTTCGGACACGACAAGACCCGCGCCATGCGCATGGGCACGGCGCCTGAAGGGCTCATCCGTAATTCCCGACATCGGCGCGAGGAAAACGCGATTGCGGATACTCACGCCACCGACATCGAGAGGTGCGGCCAGTTTGGTCACATTAATCATGCACAAAAACCAAGCATGTCCATTCGTTGCACATTCTCTAGCCAGAACCGCCGCAATGTGCAACGCGGAATGACGCCACATTAAGGCGCAATTGGGAAAATGCTGGCCTTCGGCCTTGGCCGCGACTAGGACCAATCGGCATGACGGACGCAAGTGAAAATCACGTTTCGGAGGCGGATGGCGAAGTCGGGGTGGTAATCGTCGCCGCCGGCCGCGGGGCGCGTGCCGGGCAGGCCAATGGACCCAAGCAATACCAAAGCATCGGCGGGCGCGCCGTCATTGCGCACACGCTGGACATGTTCCTGGCTCATCCCCGAACGGGCCGGATCGTCGTCGCCATCCATGCCGACGATCATGAGCTGTTCCGGCAAGCGGCCGGCGCCGCCGCCGGGCGGGTGACAGCCGTCATGGGCGGCCCGACACGGCAGGAGTCCGTCCGGCTCGGGTTGCTTGCGCTGATGGAGCACGCGCCAAGCCAGGTTCTGATTCACGACGCCGTCCGGCCGTTCGTCGACGCGGAATTGATCGACCGCACCATCGCCGCCATCACCGAACACGAAGGGGCGCTGCCCGCCCTGCCCGTCGCCGAGACGCTGAAGCGAGAATCAACCTCCGGCGTGGTCGCGGAGACTGTTTCCCGCAGCGGGCTGCACGCTGCGCAAACGCCGCAAGGTTTCCCCTACGCGCCAATTCTTGCCGCGCACAACAAGGCGCATCTGCTGGGCAGACTGGACTTTACCGACGACGCGGCCATCGCCGAATGGGCGCATATTCCAGTCAAGCTCGTTCCCGGCTCGCCAGACAATGTCAAACTCACATGGGCACGGGACATCGCCATGGCGCATCAGAGGCTTTCCAACATGCCGATACACTTTCCCGACATCCGCACCGGTAACGGCTACGACGTCCATGCCTTCGAAGCCGGAGACCACGTCACCCTGTGCGGCGTCGCCATTCCGCATGAGAAGAAGCTGTCGGGCCATTCTGACGCCGATGTCGGGCTGCACGCCCTGACCGATGCGCTGCTGGCGACATGCGGCGCCGGCGACATCGGCACGCATTTCCCGCCGTCCGACCCGCAATGGAAAGGTGCCGCGTCCCGGATATTCGTCGAACACGCGGCGAGACTGGTGCGTAAGCGCGGCGGGCGCATCGCCAATGCCGACATCACGCTGATTTGCGAGGCGCCGCGCGTCGGCCCGCACCGCGAGGCGATGACATCAGCCCTTTCACGGATGCTGGGCATTGCCGCCGACCGCATCTCGATCAAGGCGACGACCAACGAGAAGCTCGGCTTCATCGGCCGCGAAGAGGGCATTGCGGCGATCGCCACGGCCAGCGTGGTGTTTCCCGGCGAGGTGCCGGAATGAGCAATAGCGAGCTGGCAATCGCTCTGTTGGAGGCCTGCCGGGAGCGCGGCATCATGGTGGCGACGGCGGAAAGCTGCACCGGCGGCATGATCATCGCCGCGCTGACCGACATCGCCGGCTCCTCCGCGGTGGTCGACCGGGGCTTCATCACCTATTCCAATGAAGCCAAGATGGACATGCTTGGTGTTGGCGCCGCCACACTCGACGCGCATGGTGCGGTATCGTGCGAGACAGCGGTCGAGATGGCAGCCGGTGCGCTTGCACGATCGTGGGCCGGGCTAACCCTGGCAGTCACCGGCATCGCCGGGCCTGGCGGCGGTTCAGTGGAAAAGCCCGTCGGCCTGGTGTGGTTCGGCGTCGGCTTGGACGGCAAGATGGTCACTGCAGAACGGATGCTCTTTGCTGACAAGGGCCGCGATTTCATTCGCCGCGAAACGGTCAGGCACGCACTGGAACTTGGGCTGAAAGCTCTTGGCCGGCATTAAAGCGCCACGGCGCGATTGGTGATGTGCATGTCGTTGTTCCAAAAACCGCTGCGTAGTTTTGGGCGACCTGCATCAGGCTGAGGGCGCGACACCATAGATGACGTTGGCGCGCTTTTCGAACGCCTCGGCGAACATGCGGAAGGCACGGTCGAACATGGTGCCCATCAGCGCGCCCAGAATGCGGCTCTTGAACTCGTAATCGATGAAGAAACGGACGGCGCAGCCGTCGCCATCGGGCTCGAAACGCCAGACATTGCTCAGATATTTGAACGGGCCGTCAATGTACTTCACGTCGATGGCGTTTTCGTCGGGTTTCAGCAGCACCTGCGTGGTGAAGGTCTCGCGGATCGCCTTGTAGCCGATGCTCATGTCGGCGACGAGGATGGTGCGCCCGTCGCGCTCCTTGCGCGAGCGCACCGTCAGCGCTTCGCACAGCGGCAGGAATTGCGGATAGGCCTCGATGTCGGCGACCAGCGCGAACATCTGCTGCGGCGTATGGGCGACGCGGCGGGTGGCTTCGAATTTCGGCATGAAACCGGCTCTAGAGCACTTCGCGTCGAAACGGCTTCATGCGACGCGCTTTAGATTCGTTGTTTTCATGCATGTCGTTCTTCCAAAATCGAGGTCACTTTTGGGCGACATGCGTTTAGAGCGATTTCTCAAGCTGGGCTTCGCGCGCCGCGCGCAGCCTGGCGAAATCGTCGCCGGCGTGGTGCGATGAACGCGTCAGCGGGCTCGACGCCATCAGCAGAAACCCCTTGGTCCGGCCGATCGTCTCAAAGGACTTGAACTCCTCCGGCGTGACGAAGCGGATCACCGGATGGTGCTTCTTCGACGGCTGCAGATACTGACCGATCGTCATGAAGTCGACATTGGCCGAACGCAGATCGTCCATTAGCTGCAGGATTTCGTTCCGCTCCTCGCCCAGGCCGACCATGATGCCGGACTTGGTGAAGATCGACGGATCGAGTTCCTTGACCCGCTGCAACAGCCTGATCGAGTGGAAATAGCGGGCGCCCGGCCTGACCTTCAGATAGTTCGACGGCACGGTTTCCAGATTGTGATTGAAAACGTCGGGCCTGGCCGCCACGACGATCTCCAGCGCGCCGTCCTTGCGCAGGAAATCGGGCGTCAGGATTTCAATCGTGGTCGACGGCGTTGCGGCGCGGATGGCCCGAATAACATCGGCGAAGTGCTGCGCGCCGCCATCGGCGAGGTCGTCGCGGTCGACCGAGGTGATGACGACGTGGCTAAGACCCATCTGCTTGACTGCATGCGCGACACGGGCCGGCTCATCGGGATCGAGGGCTGTCGGAATGCCGGTGGCGACGTTGCAGAAGGCGCAGGCGCGCGTGCAGATCTCGCCCATGATCATGAAGGTGGCGTGCTTCTTTTCCCAGCACTCGCCAATATTCGGGCAACCGGCCTCTTCGCAGACGGTCACCAGCTTGTGGGATTTCACGATCTCCCGCGTCTCGGCATAGCCTTTGGAGACCGGCGCCTTGACGCGGATCCAGTCGGGCTTGCGCAACACCTCCTGGTCAGGCTTGTGCGCCTTCTCGGGATGCCGCAGCCGCGGCGCGTTGGCGATCGTATCGAGGACGGTGACCATCTTAACCCTGGTTTTCTTCGCGACCGCCGCCGGCGATCGTCACTTCCACGTCATCTAGGACTTTTCAACACAAAGAAAAAGGCTGCGGCGGCACATGCCGCCACAACCGTTTTCGCATAGCGGAATGGTATCGACTAGCGGCGCACCAGGCGCCCTACCCAGATCAGCAGGCAGGCGCCGATGAAGCCGGTGATCAGATAGGCGGTCCAGCCGACCCCGAAGACGCCGATGTTCAGGGCCTGCAGGATCGCGTTCAGCACGATTGCGCCCACGATGCCGAGAACCATGTTCATGAAGATACCGGTGTTGCTCTTCATGACCATTTCGGCGAGCCAGCCCGCCAAGCCTCCGATGATGATCGCTGCTATCCAGCCGACGCCATTCAAGTGCATATGCCCTCTCCTTGTGTGATGGGTGAAAATGCATCCGGAAACGAACTACTTTGCCAGCGAGCTCCTGCGGCCTGCGCATCTGAGTCTCGTGCAAGCAATTTATCATGCGTTCAGCGCGCGGCCATAGGCGTCGAGCACGCTTTCCTTCATCATCTCTGACAGCGTCGGATGCGGGAAGATGGTGTGCATAAGTTCTTCCTCGGTCGTTTCGAGGTTCATCGCCACGACAAAACCCTGGATCAGTTCGGTCACTTCGGCGCCGACCATGTGCGCGCCGAGCAACTGACCCGTCTTCTTGTCGAAGATGGTCTTGATGAAGCCCTGATCCTCGCCGAGCGCGATCGCCTTGCCGTTGGCGGCGAACTGGAAACGACCGACGCGGATATCCTTGCCTTCGGCCTTGGCCCTGGCTTCCGTGAGACCAACGGAGGCGACTTGCGGATTGCAGTAGGTGCAGCCGGGAATCTTGAGCTTGTCGATGGCATGCACGCCGGGAAAGTTGGCGATCTTCTCGACGCACACCACGCCTTCATGCTCGGCCTTGTGGGCCAGCATCGGCGGGCCGGCGACATCGCCGATGGCGTAGATGCCGGGTACGTTCGTCTTGCCGTAACCGTCGACAACGACGCAACCGCGATCCGTCTTCACGCCAAGCGCTTCAAGACCGAGATTCTCGACGTTGCCTTGCACGCCGACGGCCGAGATCATGCGGTCGGCGGTGATCTTCTCGACCTTGCCATCCTTCATCTCGACATGCGCGGTGACCGAGTTGGCACCCTTCTCGACCTTGGTCACCTTGGCTTCGAGGATGATCTTCATGCCTTGTTTCTCGAACTGCTTTTGCGCGAATTTCGAGACTTCGGCGTCCTCCACCGGCACTACCGCCGGCAGCAGTTCGACCACCGTCACCTCCGCACCCATGGTGCGATAGAAGGAGGCGAACTCGATGCCGATGGCGCCCGAACCCATCACCAGCAGCGACTTCGGCATCTCCTTCGGCACCATGGCCTCGAAATAGGTCCAGATCAGCTTGCCGTCCGGTTCGATGCCGGGCAGCGCGCGCGGCCTGGCGCCGGTCGCCAGGATGATATGCTTGGCGCTGTAGGTGCCCTCACCCTTGACGCCCTTCGGCACCGGCGGCTGCGGTTCCATCGGCTTCTTGGCCGTCTTGGACACGACGATCTCGCCCGGCTTGGAAAGCTTGGCCTCACCCCAGATGACGTCGACCTTGTTCTTCTTCATCAAGAAGGCAACGCCGCCATTGAGCCGCAGCGAAACCTTGCGGGACCGATCGACCACGGCCGCCGTGTCGGCGCTCACCTTGCCGTCGAGCTTCAACCCATAATCCTTCAAATGATCCGAATAGTGCATGATCTCGGCCGAGCGCAGCAGCGCCTTGGTCGGAATGCAGCCCCAGTTGAGACATATGCCGCCGAGATGCTCGCGCTCGACGATCGCCGTCTTGAAGCCAAGCTGGGCGGAACGCACCGCCGCGACATAGCCGCCGGGACCGGAGCCGATAATGATGACGTCGTAGTTCTCAGCCACGGTTTTCTCCTTCAATCACAATTCCAGCATCACGCGCACGACTGGCGTCAGCGCCTTGCCGATGTTCCGGGTGTTTTCGGCGTCGAGATGGACGCCATCGAGCGGCGTGGTTTGCGCTACGGTAGCTGCATCGAAGAAACCGCAACCGGCCTCGTCGGCCAGCGCCTCATACTGCGATGCCAGATACTTCGAAGCGTCATCGCCGCCGGCATACATTTCCTTGAAGTCGGCATTTTCGGTGCGGCTGACAACAGGAGGCGAGACGACCAGTATCTGCGGCGCTTCCCAGTCGAACGGGTAGTCGTGGCCGCGCACGATGTCGATCAGCCGCCGCATCCCTTGCTTGGCCGCGACCGGATTGCCATGGATCCACGGCTTCATGTCGTTGGCACCGAGCAGGATGATGATCAGGTCGATAGGCGCATGCGTGGTCAGAGCCGTCGGCAGCAGCCTGGCGCCGTTGCGATCGGCACCAGCCAGATGATCATCGAAGGCCGTGGTGCGGCCATTCAGGCCGTCGGCGATGACCTGAACGCCTCCGCCAAGCCCAGCCTGCAGCACGCTTGGCCAGCGATCCTCAAACGCGTGACGGCCGCCCTCGGCATTGTAGGCCCAGGTCAGCGAGTCACCGTAGCAAAGCACCGTCTTCATCCGTTCAATCCGCCCTTCCACCAGCCAAGCCGCGCTTCACACGCCAGCTTACAAACTGGCGTCGGTGATGACGGCCAGCTTCCCGCGCGAGAAGGCCGCCGGCGAATCCGGAGAGAATGAGGGCGAAAAGGCTGGTGAAGAATTTCCGCACCGCCTTCTCCTTTGCCTAGACCAGCATGCCCATCGGGTTCTCGATCAGCCGCTTGAAGGCAACGAGCAGTTCCGCACCCAGCGCTCCATCGACTGCCCGGTGGTCGGTCGACAGCGTCACTGACATCACCGTGGCGATTTTGATCTCGCCATTCCTGACCACCGCCCGCTCCTCGCCGGCACCCACCGCCAGGATCGTCGCATGCGGCGGATTGATCACCGCGGCGAAGTCTTTGATGCCGAACATGCCGAGGTTGGACACCGCCGTGGTGCCGCCCTGATATTCCTCCGGCTTCAGCTTGCGGCTGCGGGCACGGCTGGCCAGATCCTTCATCTCGTTGGAGATGGTGGACAGCGTCTTTTCGTCCGCCCTGCGGATGATCGGCGTGATCAGCCCACCGGGGATCGACACGGCAACGCCGACATCGGCGTGCTTGTGCTTGACCATGGCGCTCTCGGTCCACGAGGCATTGGCGTCCGGCACCGCCTTCAGAGCCATGGCCATGGCCTTGATCACCATGTCGTTGACCGAGAGCTTGTAGGCGGGTGCCTCACCCTTATCGGTCTTCTTTGTCGGTGCGGCCGCATTGAGCTGCGAGCGCAGCGCCAGCAGCGCGTCGAGTTCGCAATCGAGCGTCAGGTAGAAATGCGGGATGGTGGTCTTGGCCTCCACCAGCCGCCGCGCGATGGTCTTGCGCATATTGTCGTGCGGGACGAGATCGTAGGAGCCTTCCTCGAACAGCTTCAGCACCTGATCGTCCGACATCGCTTTCGGCGCTGGGGCAGCTGAGGCAGCAGCAGGCGCGCCAGCTGGAGCCTTAGCCGCAGGGGCTGCCTTGGCACCGCCGCCGGCAATCGCGGCGTCGACATCGGCCTTCACCACACGGCCATGCGGGCCGGTGCCGGTCACGGCCGAGACATCGACGCCAGCCTCCTTGGCGATACGGCGGGCAAGCGGCGATGCAAAGGTGCGCTCGCCGGCCGCATGACCATTGCCGGTCGGAGCCGCCTTTGGTGCGGTAACGGCAGGTTCAGACTTCGGGGCCTCGGCCTTTGGTGCGTCTGTCTTGGGAGAATCCGCCTTCGCTGCTTCGGCTTTCACTGGCGCGGCACCACCACCGGTCCTGGCGGCAGCGCTTGCATTTTCGCCCTCGGCGGCGAGCACAGCGATCAGCGCGTTGACCTTGACGCCCTCCGTGCCGGCGGGGACGACGAGCTTTGCAACCGTTCCCTCATCGACGGCTTCGACTTCCATCGTTGCCTTGTCGGTCTCGATCTCCGCAATGACATCGCCGGGCGAAACCTTGTCGCCCTCCTTGACCAGCCATTTCGAAAGATTGCCCTCTTCCATCGTGGGCGAGAGCGCCGGCATGGTGATGTTGATTGGCATTTTGTCCTCCCGCCCGGTTCAGCGATATGAAACGGCTTTGACGGCCTCGATGACCTCGCCGACATTCGGCAACGCCAGCTTCTCCAGGTTCGCCGCATAGGGCATCGGCACATCCTTGCCGGCAATCGTGATCACGGGCGCGTCCAGGAAATCAAAGGCGCGCTGCGACACCTGGTTGGCGATATGGTCGCCGACGGAGTTCTGCGGGAAGCCTTCTTCCACCACGACCAGCCGGTTGGTCTTCTTGACCGAGGCGATGACGGTGTCGAGATCGAGTGGACGGATGGTGCGCAAGTCGATGATCTCGGCGTCGATGCCCATGCCACGCAATTCCGCTTCGGCCTTGACCGCGTAGGTCATGCCGATGCCGAACGAGACGATGGTAACGTCCTTGCCCGTTTTGTGGATGCGCGCCTTGCCGATCGGCAGCACGAAATCATCCAGCTTCGGCACGTCGAAGGACTGGCCGTAGAGGATTTCGTTCTCGAGGAAGATGACCGGGTTGGGGTCACGGATCGCGGCCTTCAGCAGACCCTTGGCGTCGGCGGCGGTGTAAGGCATCACCACTTTCAGGCCGGGAACGTGGCTGTACCAGGCGGCGTAGCACTGCGAATGCTGGGCGGCAACGCGGGCCGCGGCACCGTTCGGCCCGCGGAATACGATCGGCGCCCCCATCTGGCCGCCGGACATATAGAGGGTCTTGGCAGCCGAGTTGATGATCTGGTCGATCGCCTGCATGGCGAAGTTGAAGGTCATGAACTCGACGATCGGCTTCAGCCCGGCCATCGCCGCTCCGACGCCAACGCCGGCAAAGCCATGCTCGGTTATCGGCGTGTCGACGACGCGCCGGGGTCCGAATTCCTGCAGCAACCCTTGCGTGATCTTGTAGGCGCCCTGGTATTCGGCGACCTCCTCGCCCATGACGAAGACGTCGCCGTCGCGGCGCATTTCCTCGGCCATGGCGTCCCGCAGCGCTTCGCGCACCGTGGTCGAGACCATCTCGGTGCCGGCCGGAATATCCGGATCGGCGGCGATTTCAGCCCTGGGCGCCGCGGCGACAGGGGCCGCGGCCTCACTCTTGGCGGCAACCGGCGCGGGCGCGGCTGCTTCAGCCCTGGCTGGCTTTTCCTCTTCACCGATGCCTTCGCCGGCCTTGTCGACGTCTTCGCCATCAACCGCAAGCACGGCGATCACGGCGTTGACCTTGACGCCTTCGGTGCCGGCGGGAACCACGATCTTGGCAAGCGTGCCTTCGTCGACGGCTTCGACTTCCATCGTCGCCTTGTCGGTCTCGATCTCGGCGATGACGTCGCCGGCGACGACCTTGTCGCCCTCGTTCTTCAACCACTTGGAAAGATTGCCCTCTTCCATGGTCGGCGAGAGAGCGGGCATGAGAATTTCGATCGGCATGTCCTGGCCCCTCTTACAATACGATATCGGTCCAGAGCTCGGACGGATCCGGCTCTGCATCGTTCTGGGCAAATTCGGCGGCGTCGGCGACGATGTCGCGAACCTCCTTGTCGATGGTCTTCAACTCGTCCTCGGTCGCCCACTTCTTCTCGATCAGCCGCGCCTTTACCTGCTCGATCGGGTCATGCTCGGAGCGCATCTTCTGCACTTCTTCCTTCGAGCGATACTTCGCCGGGTCGGACATGGAGTGGCCGCGATAGCGATAGGTCTGCATTTCGAGGATCAGCGGGCCGTTGCCGGCACGGCACCATTCGGCGGCGAGGTCGCCGGCGGCCTTGACGGCGCGCACATCCATGCCGTCGACCTGGATGCCAGGAATCTTGAAGGAAGCGCCGCGATGCGAAAAATCCGTCTCGGCTGAAGAGCGCGAGACCGAGGTGCCCATGGCGTAGCGGTTGTTCTCGATGATGTAGATCACCGGCAGCTTCCACAGCGAGGCCATGTTGAAACTCTCATAGACCTGGCCCTGGTTGGCGGCGCCGTCGCCGAAATAGGTCAACGACACGTTCTTGTTGTCGCGGTAGCGGTTCGCGAAAGCGAGACCGGTGCCGAGCGAAACCTGCGCGCCGACAATGCCGTGGCCGCCATAGAAATGCTTGTCCTTGGAGAACATGTGCATGGAGCCGCCCTTGCCTTTCGACAAGCCACCGCGGCGCCCAGTCAGCTCGGCCATGACGCCACGCGGCGACAGCTCCATAGCCAGCATATGGCCGTGATCGCGATAGGCGGTGATCATCTGATCGCCCTCGATCAGCGCCATCTTCATGCCGGTGACGACAGCTTCCTGACCGATATAGAGATGACAGAAGCCGCCGATGAAGCCCATGCCGTAGAGCTGGCCGGCCTTTTCCTCGAAGCGGCGGATGAGCAGCATGTGCCGGTAAGCGGCAAGCTCTTCGTCCTTGGTGAATTCAACCGGCTTGGGCGCTGAAAGCCCCGATTTACCGTCGGATTTCGATTTGGCAGGCGCTTTTTTGGCGGCGGTGGCCATGCATCACTCCCTGTTGGCGTCTCTTTGCGGACATCAGGGCAGGATGAAATCCGCCCCCGGGAAGATCAGCTCTCCCCACCGATTTATGCAAGGCTAACACGTGAGAAGGCGTTCCGCCATGTCGAAATTGCATGGCTGGCATGCAGCTAAGCGGCTAAAATCATTGAAAATATCGACGATTAACTGAAATTCAGTTACTTTGCCGACGCCGGCAACATGATGGTGATTTCGTCAGCCTGGGACAGATTGAGCGCCTTGCGCGCCTGCTCGTCAAGCATGTCCTTCTCCAGGGTGCCGTCATGCATGAGCCGAACGCGCCGTTCGAGTTCCATCCGGCGCGCCTTGATGGCGTCGAGCTGGGCTTGCAGCGCAACTGTTTGCGCTTCGAGCTGATATTTCGAGTTGATGCCGAATTCACCATGGTAGGCATGAAAGCCGAAATAGGCCAGGAACACCACACAAAGCGAGGGGATGATGAGCCGGCCGGTATTTCTCTGCTTGTGCTGACGCGTCCACATCGCCCGTTCCCTCGCGGCCGCGAACTCAAGCGGCTCGCGATCTTTTTCGCCCGATTGTGCTTAACGGACGGTTACGGATGCCCAGCCAGCGACACTGAAATGAAAAAGGGCGGGAATGACCCCGCCCTTTACATCCGCTGTTCGAACTCGCTTGCCGCGGCTCAGCCCTTAATGACCGACTTGCCGGCATAACGCGCCTGCTTGCCGAGCTCTTCCTCGATACGGATAAGCTGGTTGTACTTGGCCATGCGGTCGGAGCGCGACAGCGAACCCGTCTTGATCTGTCCGCAATTGGTGGCGACGGCGAGATCGGCGATCGTCGAATCCTCGGTCTCGCCGGAGCGGTGCGACATGACGGCGGTGTAGCCGGCCTTGTGCGCGGTTTCGACGGCGTCGAGCGTTTCGGTCAACGAGCCGATCTGGTTGACCTTGACCAGGATCGAATTGGCGACCCCCATGCGGATGCCGTCGCGCAGGCGCGCCGTGTTGGTCACGAACAGGTCGTCGCCGACCAGCTGCGTCTTGTTGCCGATCAGGTCGGTCAGGTATTTCCAGCCTTCCCAGTCGTCCTCGGCCAGGCCATCCTCGATGGAGATGATCGGATAATCGGCGGCGAGCTTGGCAAGGTACTTGGCTTGCGCCTTTGGATCACGCGTCTTCTTCTCACCCTCATAGACGTAGTTGCCGTCCTTGAAGAACTCGGTCGCTGCGCAATCGAGGCCGAGCGAGATCTCCTCGCCCGGCTTGAAGCCGGCCTTCTCGATCGATTCCATGATGAAATCGAGCGCTACCGGCGCACTCTTCAGGTTCGGGGCAAAGCCGCCCTCGTCGCCGACATTGGTGTTGTGGCCGGCATCCTTCAGCTTCTTCCTCAGCGTGTGGAAGACTTCCGAACCCCAGCGCACGCCTTCGCGCAAAGTCGGCGCGCCGACCGGCAGGATCATGAACTCCTGGAAGTCGATCGGATTGTCGGCATGCGCGCCGCCATTGATGATGTTCATCATCGGCACCGGCAGGATGTGCGCCTTGGTGCCGCCGACATAGCGGTAGAGCGGCAGGCCTGCCGCATCGGCCGCGGCCTTGGCAACCGCCAGTGAAACACCGAGGATCGCGTTGGCGCCGAGCCGGCTCTTGTTGGGCGTGCCGTCGAGCTCGATCATGGTCTGGTCGATATGGATCTGGTTTTCGGCTTCCATGCCGCCGATCGCCTCGAACAGCTCGCCATTGACCGCCTCCACGGCCTTGAGCACGCCCTTGCCGAGATAACGGGCGCCGCCATCGCGAAGCTCGACGGCTTCATGCGCCCCGGTCGAGGCGCCCGACGGCACCGCCGCACGGCCCATCGAACCGTCTTCGAGCACGACATCGACCTCGACGGTCGGGTTTCCACGGCTGTCCAGGATTTCACGCCCGACAATATCGATGATGGCGGTCATTGCGATGTCCCCGATTGATCTGACGAAAGGTCGCGCCCGTCTTAGCCAAAGCGACGCAAAAGGCAATCGGGCCATGGCCAAATAGTGCCGCCCGTCCGATTCACGAAGCGCAAATCTCTGTCATCATAAGTCATGCCGTCAGACGCGCATTCCGGGCTATGGCTGTTGTCGCGCGGGGCGAAACAGGAGGAGTTTCGCCATGTCTGAGTTGAGCGGTATTGTCAGTCTGTTTCTGATCGCGGCTGCATTCCTGACGTCGTGCGACAATCAGCCGTCACAGCCGAAGGCCGGTGCTTTGCCGGCCTTGCACATTAGCGAATAGGCGTTGCGTTGAAACAAGGAAGGGCTCCGTCGAAACGGAGCCCTTCCCTATTTGTGCGATCAATGCCAATAGGGCGCGACCTTGTAATACTCATAGGATGCGTCGCGTGCACGTTCCCCATCAGCGCCGGCGAGTTCGTTGATCGAATAGGCAGGCGCCGCCTTCAGCTGCTCCTTGGAGAAGGGCACCACATAGCCGCCCATGTCCTCGTCGTAGTCGAGACTCGCCCAGGGGATCGCGTGATACTTCTCGCTAATGCCGAGAAAGCCGCCGAACCCGATCACCGCGAACATGATGCCATTCGACGTCTTGTCGAGCATGATGTCCTCGATGCTGCCGATGCTCTTGCCCTCGGTATTGTAAACCGATGTGCCGATGACTCGTGAAGCCGCGATGGCTTCGGTATGGCCTGTCTGGGTCGTCATTATCATGCTCCTCGTTGTCGTTGATTTCTGCTTGACAATGAGGGGCGAGAGCGAAAGTTCCCGACTTTTTTCGGCTGCGGCCCGGTCACTCCGCCAGGATGAAAGTCACCTTCATGTTGACGCGATAGGCCGAAATGTTGCCGCCCGCGACGACGATCTTTTGATCCTGAATCCAGGCGCCCTCGACGTTCTTCAGGGTTTTCGAGGCGCGGGCGATTCCCTTCTCGATGGCGTCTTGAAAACTCTTCTTCGACGATGAGGTGATTTCGGTGACACGGGCGACGGACATGGCTTTCCTCCTGCCAGGACGCTCATTTGCCGGCCAAGCGTACAACCGGCCCCTTTCAACCACAAGCACCGCCAGGAAGCGCCGGCTCAGCGGCCCTTCGCCACCCGGTCGAATGCGATCAGCCTTTCCAGAAGCGCCGGCATGTCCTTGAGCGGCACCATGTTCGGCCCATCGGAAGAGGTCGAATTGTCGGGATCCTGGTGGGTCTCGATGAAGACACCGGCAACGCCGACGGCGACGGCCGCGCGGGCCAGCGTCTCGACGAAGCGGCGCTCTCCGCCAGACGATCCGCCCTGCCCGCCCGGCTGCTGGACCGAATGCGTGGCGTCGAAGATCACCGGAGCGCCGATCTCGGCCATGATCGGCAAAGCGCGCATGTCCGACACCAGCGTGTTATAGCCAAAGGACGCGCCGCGTTCAGTGGTCAAGACATTGGGGTTGCCGGAACCGGTGATCTTGCCGACCACGTTCTTCATGTCCCAGGGAGCAAGGAACTGCCCCTTCTTCACATTGATCACCTTGCCCGTCCTGGCGGCGGCGACCAGCATGTCGGTCTGACGCGACAGGAAAGCCGGTATCTGCAGCACATCGACATGCGGCGCGACGATCGCGCACTGCTCCTCGGTGTGGACATCGGTCAGCACCGGAAGCGAAAATTCCTTGCGCAGCTCGTCGAAGACGGGAAGTGCGGCGTCGATACCGGCGCCGCGCGTCGCCGACAGCGACGTGCGGTTGGCCTTGTCGTAGCTGGTCTTGTAGACGAGGCCGATGCCGAGCCTGCCGGTCAGCTCCTTCAGCGCGCCGGCCATGTCGAAGGCATGCTGGCGCGATTCGAACTGGCACGGGCCGGCGATCAGCGCCAGGGCTGCCTTGTTGTCGAACACGACATTGCCGACGGTTACCGACGAATTGGGCGCCAGGGGGTTGCTCATTGGATCTCCCGGAAAACGAAAGCGGCGCCCTGCCCGGACGCCGGCTGCACGACAATGTCAGTGCCTGCTATATCGTGCTGGATGGCACCGGCTGCAAGCAGCCTCGACATGGCACCCGCGCTGCGGACAGCAAAGACGACCGCGGCAAAGCGAAGCTTGGTGGGTGAACCGGCCGAAACACCAAAGCGCGCGGTGAAGGACGCGGGATCGACTACGCTCAGGATTGCATTCGGCAAGTGATACGTACGGCCCTGCCCACTGGCGGCGGGACTCCCCACCGCCACGGAAATCAGCCGATTCTGTTCGGCCGGTTGGTCGCTGATCGCCACCACTTCCACAATGCCAATGGCACCATTGGCGTGGGCCTGCAAAGCGCTGCGGTCCACATCAGGCGCATTGATCCGCTGGCAGGCAAAAAGAAAGGCGTCCGTTTGGCCTTGGGCCGCGGCAAAGGCAAGCTTGAACGATGCGGTATCGCTTCGGCCCGCCGTGTCGGTAAAAGCGCGTGAAAAGCTCAGCGTGTCCCCCGCCGACAGTCCGGCCTCGACATAGCGCGCATGATCGGCATCGGCACTGTCGGTACCCAGAACCACAGCAGAAAATCCCTCATCGCCGCGGCTGTCGCGATAGAGGCGGTCGCGCGCGACGAAGACATTGCCCGCGGCAACCGCATCAATTGCTGCCAGTTCACTGCCAATCGCCAGCGGCTCCAGATAGGTGCCGTCGGCCAGGAAAACGCAACAGTTTTCCGTGCCAAAGGGATGAATGCCGTTCGGAGCGACGACGAAGCCAAGTGAACTGAGCCGGGCTCGGGCCACATCGAGGCTCTGCGTCGGCAGCACCAGATGATCGAGCGGATGAATGCCGGCTGCTGTTGTTCGGGTCATGCAGGCGCGATGTGCATCATTCCGCAAAACGGTTCAAGACGTGATTGCAATCCCCGCCATGGCGGCGCCAGACGTAGCCTCTCCTCTGCCGCCCCTGGGGATTGACGTCCAGGATGCCCCATGAGCGCCGCAAACGGCATCTGTCGAGGCATACGCTCGATCAGCCGCCGGCTACGACATCCGCGGAATAGCGCAGTTCGCGCAATGGTTTCACCTTGCTGGTGGTCTGCGCATAAAGCGGATGCGCCTTGTAGGCGGCGAGCGCTGCGTCGTCGGCGAACTCGGCATAGACGACGACGTCGACTTCATCCGACAACGGATCGACCTTGGTGTTCAAAGTGACCTCGAAGAGACTGGAGTGCGGAATATTGCCGAGGGCCAACAGCCCGGTACGCACTGCCTCCACATCTTCCTTGCGCCTCGCGCTGAAGAAAACGATATGCCGGATCAATCCCGCCTCCTCGATCTGAATGCCGAGGTCTTTTGTGACGGCGGTCTCTTCGCGTCAACCGTTCGTGGCGCCACGCGTCCTTGCGACGCGCCCCGGACAGGCCGAGAACATCATCTCACGGCGACGGACACCTCGGGTGAAGCACCTGGCTGCTATCCTTGGAGGGAATACTAGGCCTTGCCGGTGACGTAGCGCGTCACATGGGAAATCTCCCTGACCGTGATGTCGAGATACCGGCCTTGATTGTAGAGACCGTCCCAGATCAGGAAAAACGCGATTGCCGCAATGACGATTACGTAACGCATGGCTAAAGCTATCGCAAAGGCACTGCGGCGGACATAGACTTTTTTGATCTATCCAATCGCCGCCGGCGCCAATCCTGCACTCCAAACAGGCTGCGGACAGGAGCCGTTCAGCACGCCCTGACGGTGTCTGCAGCCTGGCAGCAACAAGTCGATGCAAGGCGAACAGATGCCAGACGCCCGTGGCACAGCCCAGCTCGCGGCCTGCCTCTTGAAGTTCCCCTTCATGGCATGGAAGATTGTCGCGGGAATTCGCTGGAAGCGCTGAAGCTCTGGTCAAAAAAGGGCATGCGCTTTTGTTTGGACCCGCATGTGACCGATCCGATGAGCTGCCAGGATCAGGCACGGCATTCGAACCTGGCGAATGAACTGCGAGAAACGGAACCGGCGATCGTCCGCTGGCGCCGCGGAGGGGTGGGGCATGGCTCACAAGGAACATTCTGGCACGACGCCGGACGACGCGGTCAGGCTCGACGAATTCAATTTCGCCGAGATCGTCAAGGGCCTGCCGGCCAAGGCGCGGATGGTGCTGTCTGCCGCGATGAATCTGCCGCGCGGTTCGCTGAAGGTCAGGATGCCGAACGGCCGTGCCGTTCTTGTTGGAGGCAAGGCGCCAGGCCCCGATGCCGAGCTGGTGCTCAAGAACTGGCGCCTGCCGGGCCGGGCCTTTTCCGGCGGCACGATCGGCGTTGCCGAATCCTACATGGACGGTGACTGGGAAAGCCCTGACGTGACCAGTTTCCTGGAATTGTTCGTGGTCAACTCCGCCCTCGGCGAGAAGGTTGCCGGCGGGGCGAACTGGCTGATCAACACGGTTCAGCGCATTCGCCACTGGTTCAATGACAACACACGTTCGGGCTCGAAGCGCAATATCTCGGCGCATTACGATCTCGGCAACGCCTTCTACGGGGAATGGCTCGACCCGAGCATGACCTATTCCTCCGCACTTTATGCGAACGGCGCCAATGACCTCGAAAGCGCCCAGGCTGCCAAATATCGGGCGCTGGCCAGGGATACGGGTATAGGTGGGAAGGATCATGTGCTGGAGATCGGCTGCGGTTGGGGCGGCTTTGCCGAATTCGCGGCACGCGAAATCGGCTGCCGCGTTACCGGGCTGACGATCAGCCGGGAGCAACACGACTTCGCCAAGGCGCGTATCGCCAAGGCCGGGCTTGCCGACAAGGTCGATATCAAACTGCAGGATTACCGCGACGAAACAGGCACTTACGACCGCATTACATCGATCGAGATGTTCGAGGCGGTCGGTGAGAAATATTGGCCCGTGTTCTTCTCCAAGATGAAGGCCTGCCTGAAACCAGGCGGCACTGCGGGCCTGCAGATCATCACCATCAACGAAGCCGCCTACGACACCTACCGTGCCAGGCCGGATTTCATCCAGCGCTACGTATTTCCAGGCGGCATGTTGCCGACGCCGTCGATCCTGAAGGCGCTCGGCAAGGACCATGGCCTTGCGCATCTGCGCGAACGCGTGTTTCCCGACGACTATGCGCGCACGCTCGCCGAATGGCGGCATCGCTTCCGGGCGTCATGGGAGAAGATCGTGCCGCTCGGCTTCGACGATCGCTTCAAGAAACTCTGGGAGTTCTATCTGCATTATTGCGAAGCTGGTTTTCGTGCCAGCTACATCGATGTGCGCCAGGTGGTCTACAAAGCGTAAGTCCGCACTCGTCGCCAGGGCCTGCAGACGCCGTGCGGCCAGGGAACAGGCCCGCATCCCTGCCGCGATGCGGTCCCATTATGGGGTCCGTGTCAGTGCACCAGCAGTTACCCCACAGGACGCACTCACAACACTCCGATTCCCAGCAGCCCCAAGCGTTCAGGCCACCAGTGGTCCGATGCCATAGGGGCATGACCAGCCCCATGGCCGCCCTTTTTTGCAGAACTTTGACGCACACAATCAGGGCGTCGGACCGGCCTGCCCGTCACAAGCGCGGCTTTGCATTGCCAGCGGCAGGCCGCGATCAGCCTTCAAACAGATGCCATACCCCGGCAGTCCCAACGGGGCTGCCGGGAGATGCGATGATGCCATCGGGCAAGCGGCGAGGTCATCTCCCGCGCGGGGGACGCGGGCAAAGACGGATCCCTTGTCGGCCGCTGGATCAGAGCAGGATGCGATATCTAGCAAAACCGGCTTCACCCTCGCCCGCCGGTTCGATCTTCAGCGACTTCAGATCGGCAATGAAGTCCTTTGCCTTGACGCCTGTCTCGAACATGACGCTGGTTCCTGGTAGCGGCGCGAACGACCAGTTGCCGTCCGCCGACGGGTTGATCGTGCCCTGGCTTACGATGTAGCGAACGATGACGTCGCGGTTGGTGTCCGGTGCCTCGTAGATGATCTTCGAGGCATTGATGTCGGGGAAATTGCCGCCGCCGCCGGCCCGGTAATTGTTGGTTGCAACGACGAATTTCGCCGCCGGATCAATCGGTTTTCCATTGAATTTCAGTTCGACGATGCGTTTGGAGCCGGCATTCGCCACCCCACCCTTGGCATCATATTTCGGCGGCTGGGACAGATCGATCTTGTATGAAACACCGTCGATGACATCAAAATTATAGGACGGAAATTCAGTGTTGATCAGCGCCTGGTCGGCCTTGCCAGCTTCTATCCTGTTGAAGATGCCGGCCGACATTTCCAGCCATTCCTTCACTTGCGCCCCGGTGATTTCGACTGCCCGTATCGTATTCGGATAGAGGTAGAGGTCGGCGACGTTCTTGATCGCGATGTCGCCCGCCGGTACGTCGGTATAGTAGTCGGCGCCGCTGCGTCCGCCAGTCTTGAAGGGAGCGGCGGCCGACAGCAGCGGCACATCCTTCCATTGCGTGCTCTTGAGAATATCCTTGAGGTACCAGGTCTGCGCCTGGCTGACGACCTGCACCGATGGATCGTCGGCGACAAGCGCGAAATAGGAATAGAGCGGCGCGGAGGTCTTGCCGACTGGGCGGCGCACATAGGCGAGCGTCGCCTGATGGTCCTGTTCGAGTGCCGCGATGATGCGCTTGTCGTCGGCGACGGTCGGCTTGTTCTTGTTGTCGACACGCTCGAAGATCGGCCGCGCCTCCGATGTTGCGGAAACGACGTTCCATTTCGATCCGTCGCGCTCCAGCATCAGATCGATAAGCCCCATATGCGAGCCCCAGAAACCGCCCATCACGGCGGGCTTGCCTTGCAGAGTGCCCTTTTGCGTGTCGACGCCTTCGAGCGACTGGAAATCCTTCTTGCCGGGAAACACCAGATGCTGGTGGCCCGTGAAGACCGCATCGATGCCATCGACGCCGGCAACAAAGAACGAAGCGTTCTCCATCATGTCGCCCTGCTTCACGTCGATGCCGGAATGCGAGAGCGCGATGACGATGTCGGCGCCCTCTTCCTTCATCTGCGGCACCCAGGCCTTGGCCGCCTCGACGATGTCGCGCGTCTTGACGTTGCCTTCGAGGTTCTTGAGGTCCCAGACCATGATCTGCGGCGGCACGAAACCGATGATGCCGATCCTGATCGGCTGCTCGGCGCCCGACCCGTCCTTGATTTTCTTGTCGAGGATTATGTAGGGCTTGAAGTAGAGCTTGTCGTCGCGCGGGTTGGCGGCAAGCTTGGTGCCCCGGATCAGGTTCGCGCACACGAACGGGAAATTGGCGCCGGCCAGCACCTTGTCCAGAAAGGACAGGCCGTAGTTGAATTCGTGGTTGCCGAGCGTCGAGCACTCGTAACCCAGCAGGTTCATGCCTTTCATGATCGGATGCAGATCGCCGTCCTTGAGGCCCTTTTCATAGGCGATGTAGTCGCCCATCGGATTGCCCTGCAGAAGATCGCCATTGTCGATCAGCATCGAATTCACGGCCTCCTTGCGCACCGCGTCGATCAGGGAAGCCGTGCGTGACAGGCCCATCGTGTCGTTGGCTTTGTCGGCGTAGTAATCATAGGGCAGTACGTTCACATGGATATCAGTGGTTTCCATGATCCGAAGGTGCGCCTGATTGGCTTGCGCCCGGGCGGAGAAGGGATGAAGCACGATCAACGCCCCTGTGGCGGCGGCCCCCGCAAGGAAACCACGGCGGGAAACGGAATGGAGCAGCTGTGACATGTTCTCTCCTTCTTAGACGACGTGACACGCCCTGCCCCAAGCGAACTTCGCGCCGAAACCGGCTCAAGTCCACTCATGGAGCTGCGTGCACCCGGACATCATCCCATCAGCAACAGATGACGCGCGCATGAATGGGACCGTGACGAAACTCAGGTCTTGTCGTCCTCGCCCTGCGTGATCAGCCGGGCGCTACGCTGGCCTGTGACGTAGATCCATAGCCAGCTCAACGAAACCGCGAGCCGGTTACGGAACCCGATCAGGAAATAGATGTGTGCGATGCCCCACAGCCACCAGGCCGGCCAGCCCGTAAGCTTAATCCAGCCGAAATCGATCGCGGCGGCGCGCTTGCCGATCGTCGCCAGGTCGCCCGCATGCTTGTAGTGGAAGGGTCGCGTGGTGGCATCGCCATCCAGCCTGGCCTTGATAGTGGCCGCGACATGTCGACCCTCCTGCTTGGCGGAAGGTGCCACACCGGGTACTGGGCGTCCGTCGGGCCGCAAGACAAGGGCGGCGTCGCCGATAACAAAAATCTCCGGGCTGCCGGGCACGCTGAGGTCGGGCTCGACGAGCACCCTGCCCGCTCGGTCCGCTTTCGCTCCCAGCCATTCGGCGGCGGGCGAAGCGGCAACGCCGGCTGCCCAAAGGATCGTTCGGGCCGGCAGATGCGTGTCGCCGAAGACGACACCTTCCGCATCACAGCACGTAACGGCCTGTCCGAGTTCAAGTGTGACGCCGAGCCGCTCGAGCGCCTTCCTGGCGTATTCGGAAAGTTTTGGCGCGAAATTGGCCAGGATCCGGTCGCCGGCTTCGATCAGCACGACGCGCGTTTCGCGCGTATCAATGTTGCGGAACTCACCGCGCAATGTGTCATGCGCCAGCTCGGCGATGGTGCCGGCGAGTTCCACACCGGTCGGGCCGCCACCGACAATGGCAATGGTCAGCAGCGCCTGGCGTTTGGCGGGATCAGTCTGCCGCTCCGCCTGTTCGAAGGCCAGCAGGGTGCGCCGCCGAACGGTGGTGGCGTCCTCCAGCGTCTTAAGGCCGGGCGCGAAAGGCTCCCATTCGTCATGGCCGAAATAGGCGTGGCGCGCGCCGGTGGCCAGCACCAGCGTGTCGCAGGCGACGGCGCTGCCGTCATCGAGCAGCACGCGCTTGCCGGCCCGGTCGACGCCGACGACATTGGCGAGCAGCGTGGTGACATCCTTGCGTTTGCGCAGAAGGTGGCGGATCGGCCAGGCAACTTCGGAGGTCGCCAGTGCCGTCGTCGCCACCTGGTAGAGCAGCGGCTGGAACAGATGATGGTTGCGCTTGTCGATCATGGTGATGCGAACCGGTGCGCCGGCAAGCGCGCGGGTAAATTCGAGGCCGCCGAAACCCGCGCCAACTACCACAATTTGATGTCTGGCTTCGTTCATCTCGGTTCACCCCGACGGGCCAAGATTGCCTGCCTTGGATGTAGGCGTTCTTGTGCAATGCAGCAACATAAGTACAGTGCCTGAGACTCGCCGTTCCATGTCGTGAATGCACATGTTGTATCGTGTCGCGAGGTATAGCGTCATCGAACACGCGATGAGGTGAGGCATGGCCAATGATCATGACGACCAAGGTCCGGCGCAGTATTCCTCGCCGCCCTGCTTCATGCACGAACTCGATCCCGAGTTCCGGGCGCCTCTGAGCGACTGGACCGACGTAAGGCGATGGCGCAAAGCTGAACGCGAAAGGCTGATCGCCGCCCGGCTCGCAATTTCGGCCGACACGCGAACAGCAATGTCGCAACGCATTGCGGATGGCCTTGACGCGATCATTGGCGACATAGCGGGCCGCATGGTCAGCCTTTACTGGCCGTTTCGCGGCGAGCCGGATCTGCGGCCTTGGATGGCCGCCATAAACGAACGAGGTGGCCGTACCGCACTGCCTATCGTCGTCGAAAAGGGGCGGCCGTTGATGTTTCGCGCCTACAAACCGGGCGATCGATTGGAAAAGGGGGTCTGGAACATCCCGATCCCTGCCGAGGGTGATCCGGTGCTGCCCGACATCGTCATCTCGCCGATCGTCGGTATCGATCCCACCAATTATCGCCTGGGTTATGGCGGCGGTTTCTTCGACCGCACGCTGGCCGCCATGCCGTTCAAGCCATTGGTCATTGGCGTCGGCTACAACCTGCAGCGCATCGCGACCATCTATCCGCAGCCGCACGACATTCCGATGGATCGGATCGTGACGGAGGCTTAAGCCATTTCCGGCTTCAGCCCCATCGCCGTCCGGTCGACGATTTCGCGCAACGCAAAGGACGAATTGATCTTCGTCACATGCGGCATCGCCGACAGCCACTCCTTGTGGATGCGCTCGTAATCAACCAGATCCTTTGCCGCGATGCGAAGGATGTAGTCGTATTCGCCGGACATCAGGTGGCACGACAGCACGTTGGGGCAACGCTTGATCGCCGCCTCGAAATCCGACAGCGTCTTCTCGAACTGTCCGGACAGGGATATGTGGACGATCGCCGTCATCTGATGGCCAAGGGCTGCGTTGGAAAGGCGGGCGTGATAACCACGGATGGTTCCCGACTTCTCCAGATTGTCGAGCCGGCGCGAGCAGGCCGACTGGGATAGGCCGACCTTTTCGGCAAGCGCCGCGTTCGGCATCCGCCCATCCTTCTGCAATGTCTCCAGAATGGCGATATCAATCCTGTCGAGTGGCATTTTTCGTGATTCCTGCGAAAATTATTCCATTTCGCGCAACGATTATCGAAACCTGACTGTCCGCGCAAGCGCATTCGCAAACACTTGCAGGCCGATTCATGGTTCACTCCGTTCATTCAGGGAGTGAGCCCGGAAGGGCCGGATCAGGGAGAAGAAAAATGCGTGTCGGTTGCCCAAAGGAAATCAAGAACCATGAATACCGTGTCGGCCTCACGCCTGGCTCGGTCCGCGAATATGTCGCCCATGGCCACGAAGTTCTGGTCGAGGCCGGAGCCGGCGCCGGCATCGGTGCCGATGACAACGCCTATCGCGCCGCCGGCGCCACCATCGCCAAGACAGCCGCCGACGTGTTCGCCAAGTCGGACATGATCGTCAAGGTCAAGGAGCCGCAGCCCAATGAATGGGTCCAACTGCGCGACGGCCAGATCCTGTACACCTATCTTCACCTGGCTCCGGACCCGGAGCAGACCAAGGGCCTGCTCGCTTCGGGTGTCACAGCGATCGCCTATGAAACCGTGACCGACGACCGTGGCGGCCTGCCGCTGCTCGCGCCGATGTCGGAAGTCGCCGGCCGCCTGTCGATCCAGGCCGGAGCCACGGCGCTGCAAAAGGCCAATGGCGGCCGCGGCGTGCTGCTCGGCGGCGTCCCTGGCGTGCTGCCCGGCAAGGTGACTGTGCTCGGCGGCGGCGTCGTCGGCCTGCACGCGGCCCGCATGGCCGCCGGCCTTGGCGCTGACGTCACCATCATCGACCGCTCGATCCCGCGGCTGCGCCAGCTCGACGACCTCTTCGCGGGCCGTGTCCACACACGTTACTCGACCGTCGAGGCGCTGGAGGAAGAATGCTTCTCGGCCGACATCGTCGTCGGCGCCGTACTGATCCCGGGCGCCGCTGCACCCAAGCTCGTCACCCGCGAAATGCTGTCCGGTATGAAAAAAGGCTCGGTGCTGGTCGACGTGGCCATCGACCAGGGCGGCTGCTTCGAGACCTCGCACGCGACTACCCATGCAGAACCCACCTACGAGGTCGACGGCGTCATCCACTATTGCGTCGCCAACATGCCTGGCGCGGTGCCGGTCACCTCGGCTCACGCGCTGAACAACGCAACGCTGCATTATGGCCTGCAACTCGCCGACAAGGGCCTGAAGGCCCTGATTGACGACCATCACCTGCGCAACGGTCTCAATGTCCACAAGGGCAAGATTACCAACCGCGCGGTCGCCGAAGCGCTTGGCTATGAACTCGTCGAGCCGAAGGCCGTTCTAGCCGCCTGATTTCACTCAAGATTCTCCAGTGTCACCCGCCGGTCCTATGCCGGCGGGTTTTTCTTTGGGAGGTGGGCAATCAACCGCGTCTGCCGGCTGACGGCATCCGTGCATGCCGTAAGGTGCTTTGCACGCTATTGTTGCATTTTTGTCATACCTAAGCTGGCCGACTCTCTGATAGAGACATGCTGGGTTTATTATTAGGGGTGCGGGCTATGTTTATTCGCGTTTCTGCGAAATCTATTCTCCTCGGCGCTGTTTCTGCTGTGGCCTTGATGTCGGCGGCCAATGCGGCAGATGTCGTGCAGCCGGTGGAAGCGAGCGTTTTTAACTGGAGCGGAGCTTATGTCGGCATAGGTGGCGGTTTCGGCGCCAGCGTGCACAAGTTCAGCGTGCCGGGCTTCGACTTGAACGGCGTCGGCGGCAATGGCGTATTCGGCGAACTGACTGCCGGCTACGACTACATGATGTCCGAGCGCTTCCTGCTGGGCGGCTTTATCGATGCCAATTTCGGGAATATCGGCCCATCGATCAGCGTCCCAGGCGCCGACATCGACCTGACCGATTCCTATGGTTTCGATGTCGGTCTGCGAGCCGGTTATGTTCTCAACCCCAACACGCTCGGTTACGTGCTCGGCGGTTACAGCTGGCAGCATTTCAAGCTTGATGGATCGGGCGGTGCTGAAGGGTTGAACTTCACTGAAAACCGCAGCGGCTATGTGCTGGGTGTCGGCATGGAAACCGTGCTGCGCGGCAACTGGACGCTGAAGACCGAATATCGGTACGCGAACTTTGGCGACAAGTCGCTGATCGATTTTGGTGGTGCTTCGTTGAACGGGGAACCGTCCACCCACACCTTCCATATCGCCGCCGACTATCGCTTCGGCGCGCAGAACGGCGGCGGGGCTTCAATCGCTGCTCCGGTCTACAACTGGACCGGCTTCTACGTTGGCGGCGCGCTTGGCGCCGGAACGGCGGTTCACAAGCTGGGCATCGACTTTGGTGGCGGCGCTCTCGATGCCAATGGCATTGGCAGCGAAGGCGTGTTTGGCGAGTTGAACGCCGGCTACGACTACGATTTCGGCACCTGGGTTGCCGGCGTGCAGATCGATGGCCGCTATTCCGGAATTCGATCGAAACTCGACTTTCTGGGCGCTTCCGTCAAACTCGATTCCGATTATGGCTTCGACGCATTGGGCCGTGTCGGCGCCAAGGTCAACGAATCGACCCTGGCCTATGTGATCGGCGGCTACAGCTATCAACATTTTGATCTGAACGTTCCGGATCCGATCGGCGATATCGATTGGAACAAGAGTGGTTTCACGGTGGGTGGCGGCCTCGAAACGGCAGTCTCCAGCAACATGACTGTCGGTCTGGAATATCGCTATTCGCAATTCGCCAAGAAGGATCTCTCATCTGAATTTGGGGCACCGGATGGTACGCTGACCGACAAGGCTTCGTTCCAGACCGTGCGCATCGGCGCCAAGTACAAGTTCAACTAAGCCCTCCAGGCAAATAGTCTAAGCCCGTCGGCCTTGCCGGCGGGCTTTTTTGTTGCGCGAGAGGATTTGCGCGAAGCGCGGACAACAAAAAAGCGGAGCCAAAGCCCCGCTTCCTCGATGTCGAGATCACCGCCGGTTCATCCGCGGTCGGCCAATCGATCGACAATCGCTTTCTATCGCATCTATGCGACGGGAGTAAGACAGTGTTTCCTGCTCGCGTTTTTTGCTTCAGGCCCGCTCAATCCGGCACTGGTAGCAATTGTTGCGCGCCGAGCGGACATGCACATAGGCAATGTCGTCACGCTCGAAAAGCGTCTCGGCTCGAGCAGCGATAACCCCGGTCGGGATGACACCGCCGCTGCCGTACACGATACGATCATCCCTGCCATAGCCGCGCACGATGTAGTCCGGGCTTTCGAGAATCGCGGGGAGCGCCTCCGTTTCGGCGGCCCGCTCGCACTCTTGCGCATGCAAGAAGATCGGCCCGGTTTCGGCGTAGGGCTGCAGCTCCGGGAATGGCCGATAGGCAAGGATAAGGTAGGCGTCGCCGGCCGCGATGTTCTTGAGACAGTGCCGGCAAGGCATGCCATCGCCGTCGGAGGTCTTCCGCTCGGGCGTGCGGCCATAGGCATCGGGTCCGCCGCGTTGGAGGAGCCTGACATCCTCTGTCGGCAGAGCTTTGAACTGGATGGTCATGATGAAAATCTCCGGTGCTGTTACCCGGAAATTATGGGCTTGGACTGATGGTTCCCACCCGTTTCATGCCAAGGATTGAGGGGCTGATCTCATTTCGGCGATCAGCCACTCTTGGAATAGGTTGGGGGCGCGGAGCCGAATAAGCCGGCTAATTACCGCGTTGATTCACTCGGAAATCGGCGGATGAAATCGTCAAAGCGCCGCAACGTTACCCTGCGACGAGCAGGAACTCTTCTCCGTAGCCAACCGTTTCAAAGACATACCGGATACGCATCGGTGTGGCCTTCGATCAGCACGTGCTCACCTGGATTGCGACGCAGGATGCGCTGAAGCGCATCGGCGATGTTCTCGATCTTGTCGTATTGCGAAATGGAAATGGCCGCCGAGCCGAAGGCGAAATTTGACCAATGGGATATCGATTGAGCGCGCTATCAGGCGCAGATCCGGCCGGCGCTTGATGCGGCCGAAAAGGCTGCCTGAAGCGCCGATGAACGGGTGGTTCAGATTCCGGCTGGTGTTACGGCCGCATGACGCTGGCCGAACGCTCGGTGAAAGGCAGCGGATGCACCACCTCTTTCTTCTGCGCGACGGGCGTGAAGCCGAGCTTCTGGTAGAGCGGCAGAGCCGCCGGATGGTCAAGCGTGCAGGTCTGCACCGTCACCCGTTTCGGCCCATACGACCATGCCGCGGCGATCGCCGAGCCCAGGAACCAGCGGCCGATACCCTGCCCGGTCGCATGTTCCATCATGCCGAAATAGGCGAGTTCCACTTCCTCCGGCAAATGCGGCTTGAGATCGAAGAAGCCTGCCGGCGAACCGTCGAGGTAGAGCACCCTGATGTCGCGGTCCTCGCGGTGGATGCCGGCCGAAAGCTCGTCGTCATCCAGCCGCAGAACATTCACCCAGTGCCATTTGCGCCCCACCCGGTCCATCAGGTAGCGGTAAAAATGCAAGGGAATGTCTCTCGTCTTCAGCAACGCAACCTGGCGGTTGTAGGGCACCGGTGGCGAGACGGCAGGAGGCGCATGCATTTCGAGAAAAGTCACCGTGACTTCAATGTCTTGCAGCGCGCCGTTTTCCATCGTGCTCATTCCTTGCCGGTCGTCGCGGGGCCGGTCACGACAGGCGTGTCCGAAAGCCCGCCCCACTCGGTCCACGAGCCGTCATAAAGCCTGTTGTCGGTGTGGCCAAGCGTCTCCAGTGCCAGAGTGACCACGGCCGCGGTGACCCCGGAGCCACAAGATGTGACCACAGGCTTCGACAGGTCAATACCGGCGTCCTCGATCACCTTGCGCAAACGATCCTTCGAAAGCAGCAAGCCGTTCTCCGACAGCACGGAATACGGCACATTGCGCGCGCCCGGCATATGGCCGGAGCGGATACCGGCGCGGGGCTCGGGCTCGGCACCGGTGAAGCGGCCCGGTCCCCGGGCATCGGCGATCTGGCTTGTCCCGGTCTCGACAAATCGGCGCATGTCGGTCAGACCGGCGACGCGACCGGCGTCGAAATCGGCATGGAAGATGCTTGGCGCGATCTTCGTCGGTTCAGCCGTTATTGGCCGGCCAGTTGCCTTCCAGCCGTCGAAGCCGCCGTCCAGAATGTAGGTCTGGAAAACGCCCATAATGCGAAACATCCACCATGCCCGCGGTGCCGAGAAGAATCCCGGACCGTCATAGACGACAATCGTGTCGTCGGCCGAGACGCCCATCGCACCGACATATTGCGCAAAATGCTGAGGCGACGGCAGCGTATGCGGTAAAGCGGCGTCGGGATCCGAAACCGCATCCTGATCCAGGAATCGGGCACCGGGAATGTGGGCTGCATCATATTCGGCGCGCGCGTCGCGCTTTTGGGCCGGCAGGTACCAGGACGCGTCTACAATGGTCACACCAGGTTCGCCCAGGCGCCCCTGCAACCAGTCCGCATCGACGGTGAAAGGACTGTCTTCGGCCATTCTCGTTCTCTCTATCCCGGGTAAAACAAAGCGTTGTGTGTCAAGCCGCCGGCATCGGGCCGAAGCGGATGCGGAAGCGCCTGTTCTCGCGGCCCTTCTTTTCGATCTTGCCGATATGGATTTCGCCTATTTCCCCAGTGCTTTTCACATGCGTGCCACCGCAGGGCTGGCTGTCCACCGAGGCGTTCTCACCGATGCAGACCAGGCGGATCTTGCCTGTACCGACCGGCGGTCGGACGTTCTTGGATTTCACCAGGCCTGGGTTCGCGGCAAGTTCCTCGTCGCTGATCAGCCGGGTGAAAATCGGATGATCAGCCCGCACCAGATCCATCAGGCCCGCCGTCACCTCTTCCCTGGTGAAGCTGGCGTCCGGAATGTCGAAATCGACACGGCTGTCGTCCTCGGAAACCGCCGCACCCGTGATCGGGAACGGACAGACAACGGTGAGAAGGTGGCAAGCGGCGTGCATGCGCATCAACAGGTGCCGACGTTCCCAGTCGATGGCGAGTTTCACCTTCTCGCCGACCGCCAAGGCCGCCTGCTCCGGCGACGGCACATGATTGATCTCATCCTTGGTCTCACCTGTGATGGTGGCCGCGACGGCGATGCGGCTGCCATCGGTGCGTTCGAGATAGCCGGTGTCTCCCGGCTGGCCGCCCGACGTGGCGTAGAAGATCGTCCGGTCGAGAATGATGCCGCCACGGTCGTTGACATCAACGACCGTCGCGTCCGCCGTGCTGAGATAGGCATCGTCACGAAACAGCGCTTGTGTCTTGTGCGCCATCAAGCGACCTTCTCGAAAGGCACCGAAATCTTGCTCTGCAACTCCATCCAGCCCGGCACCGGAAGGTTCTTCTCGCGCAGGAACTGCGGGTTGAACAATTTCGACTGGTAGCGCGTGCCGTAGTCGCAAAGAATGGTCACGATGGTGTGGCCGGGGCCTAATTCCCTGGCCAGCCGGATCGCGCCGGCGATATTGATGCCGGTCGAGCCGCCGACGCACAAACCTTCTTCCTGGATCAGGTCGAAGACGACCGGCAGTGCATCCTCGTCCCTGATTTGGAAGGAAAAGTCCGGCGTGAACCCTTCGAGATTGGCGGTGATGCGTCCCTGCCCGATGCCTTCGGTGATCGAACTGCCCTCGGACTTCAACTCGCCGCTGGTGTAGAAACTGTAGAGCGCGGCCCCCAATGGGTCGGCGAGCGCGATCTTCACGTCCTTGCTCTTGGCCTTCAGCCCCATGGCGACGCCGGCCAGCGTTCCGCCGGAACCCACCGCGGAGACGAAACCATCGACCTTCCCGCCGGTCTGGGCCCAGATTTCTTCCGCAGTGGTACGGATGTGGCCATCGCGGTTGGCGACATTGTCGAACTGGTTGGCCCAGATAGCGCCATTCGGCTCGGTTCTCGCCATCTGCTCGGCCAGCCGTCCCGACAGTTTCACGTAATTGTTGGGGTTCTTGTAAGGCACGGCCGGCACTTCGATCAGCTCGGCGCCGAGCACCCTGATCGTGTCCTTCTTTTCCTGGCTCTGCGTGTCCGGAATGACGATGACGGTGCGGTAACCAAGCGCCTTGGCGACCAGCGTCAAGCCGATGCCCGTGTTGCCGGCCGTCCCCTCGACGATGACGCCACCCGGCTGCAGCAGGCCGCGCTGCTCAGCGTCGCGGATGATGAACAGGCCGGCCCGATCCTTGACCGACTGTCCAGGATTCATGAACTCGGCCTTGCCCAGGATCTCGCAGCCGGTTTCTTCGGAAGCTTTGTTGAGGCGGATCAGAGGCGTGTTGCCGATCGCGTCGATCACAGAACGGGGCATTCAGGATTCCTTGTGTGCGTGCGCCGAAACCCTAGAAACCCGGCGCTTCGGTTTCAAGGCAAGAATTGTCTGGTCCAGTCGCATTTCCGGCGCTGCGACGCATCGGCATTCTCGAGACTGGGCTGATGTCGCACAGTTCATTTGCGCTCACGGCCGAAAAGCACTCTTTTCATTCGATTTCTTCGCCGCTAGAGCAAAGCACCAACAACTCGGCGGGGCGCAGCATGACACTCTATCGGGCCGATCCGAAACACGGCGTCGCCTGGGTCACCGGCGGCAGCAGCGGCATTGGGCGCTCGCTGGCCAGGGACCTGGCCTCACAGGGCTATGCGGTCGCGGTAACGGCGCTGGACGACGATCCGATCGACACGCTCATCGTCGAGACGGCGCAGATGCCGGGAAGCGTCACGGCCTTTCCCTGCGATGTCACAGACGAACCGCGCATGGCAAGAACGGTCGCCGCGATCGAGAAAGAACTCGGCCCGATCGTGCTCGCCGTCTTCAATGCGGGAAACTACATCTCCACGCCTGGAGAGGCTCTCGTCGTCAGCGATTTTCGTCGTTCTTTCGAGGTCAACTATTTCGGCATCATCAACGGGTTGGTGCCGGTCGTGGAACATATGCGCGTGCGGGCGCGCGGCCATGTCGTTCTGGTCGGCTCGGTCACCGCCTATTTCGGCTGGCCGACCACGGCCGCCTATGGCGGCACCAAGGCGGCGATCAACATCCTGGCCGAGTCCCTGAAGTACGATTTCGACAAGATGAACATCCGCGTCCAGGTAATAAACCCCGGTTTCGTCGACACACCGCTGACCGAAAAGAACATGCTGCCGATGCCGGGCCTGATGCCGGTCAGCCGTGCGACGCGCCGCATGGTGCGGGGCATCAAATCCGGCGGCTTTGAAGTCACCTTTCCGTATCGCACGAGCTGGCCCCTGAAATTTCTTGCCCTGCTGCCGAGGCCATGGTCCCGATGGGTGATCAGCCTCACGACCAGCTGGAAGGCCCGGCCGCTGCATTACGAGCGCAAGCGGCCCGCCGAATAGAATGCCCACAGGATTGGTGGTTTGGCGGTCTGAACGACCGTTGCCTGTTCACGGCCACCACCATAGGTTTGTTGTTGTTGCGTGGAGTCTGGGATGGGGCGACGGATCGTGCTTGCTGTGCTGGGCCTGATCGCCGTCCTTGCACTGATCTTGGTATTTGGTCCTCGCGTTCCCGTCGATACCACGGTCCACTTCAATCCTTCCGTGATCGGTGACGATCCGCAGGCCTATGTGGCCAAGGTGGAAGCCGGCGTGCCCGGCATCCGCGAGGGGCTGGAGAAGGAGATCATCTGGGCCAACCCGATGGTGCATGCCAAGACGCCGCTGTCGATCGTCTATATCCACGGCTTCTCGGCTTCAAAGGGCGAGGTCCGCCCCCTGCCCGACGAGGTCGCCGAGCAACTCGACGCCAACCTCTTCTATACCCGTCTTACCGGGCACGGCGAGGACGGCGCGGCCATGACGCAGGGAAGCGTCAATGCCTGGATCAACGATTATGAGGAGGCGCTCGCCATCGGCCGGGCGATCGGCGACAAGGTGATCGTCATCTCAACCTCGACCGGCGGCTCGCTGGCGGCATGGGCGGCAACGCAACCCGGCGCATCGGAGGGGGTGGCGGCCATAGCGTTCATCTCGCCCAATTTCGGCGTGAAGGCATCCGGCGCCGAGATACTGACCATGCCATGGGGCAAACAGATCGCCGAACTCGTTGCCGGCAAGGAGCGCAGCTTCGTGCCGCACAACGCGCTCCACGAAAAATTCTGGACCACCAGCTATCCGATCGCCGCAACGATGCCGATGCAAGCGCTGACGGAACTTGCCTATGGCGCACCGGTGGAAAAGGCGACCATCCCTGCCCTGTTCATCTTCTCGGATATGGACAAGGTGGTGCGGCCCGATCGCACACGGGAGATTGCGGCGCGCTGGGGCGGCGCACACGAACTGGTCCCCATGGAAGGTATGGGCGACCCCGACAACCATGTCCTTGCCGGCGACGCGCTATCGCCATCGACCACGGCTTTCCTCGTGCAACGGATCGCTGTCTGGATCGAAGCTGTCGCCAAATAGCGGCGCCAACGGGAGACCTCCTGGATATGAAAAGGCCGGCCGAGGCAATGCCTCGGCCGGCCTTTGATCACCGCAGTCGAGCCAAGCCAATTGGCCAGGCTCGACGCGAATAATGATCAAGCAGCCCGCGCCGCAGGCCGCTTGCCACCGAAGCGGCGCTTGTTGTTGCCTTTGAACGGCTTGGCGCCTTCCGGCTTGCGTTCGCCGGCAAAGGCCGGCTTGTCGCCGAAACGCTTCTTGCCGAAGCCATTGTTCTGCTTCTTCTCGCCGCCGGGCCGTCTGCCGTCGCGACGGCCATTGTGATCGGCACGGTCATTGGCCGGCTCGCGGCGCTCGTTCTTTTCCGCCGGATTGCGAACCGGATCGGGGCTGCCCAGATGGTCGCCAACAACAGGCAGCTTGGTGCGGATGATGCGCTCGACCTGACGCAGCTTACTGTTTTCCGAAGGATCGCAAAGCGTGATCGCGATGCCGTCCTTGCCGTTGCGGCCGGTGCGGCCGATGCGGTGGACATAGCTTTCAGCCTCGTCCGGCAGGTCGAAATTCACGACATGACTGATGCCGGGCACGTCGATGCCGCGCGCGGCGATATCGGTCGCGACCAGAATGCGCACCGATCCATCACGAAAATCGTTGAGCGCCTTCTGACGGGCATTCTGCGATTTGTTGCCGTGAATGACGGCGGCCTTGAAGCCATCGCGCTCGAGATCCTTGGTCACCCGGTCGGCACCATGCTTGGTGCGCGAAAAGATGATGACGGACTTCATCGCTTCGTCGGCGAGCATCGTCGACAGAACCTGACGCTTCTGCTTGGTGCGGGCAAAAACGACGCCCTGCACGATCTCGGTGGCTGCAGTGCTTTGCGGCGAGACCTCGATACGGACCGGGTGCTTCAAAAGGCCCTTGGCGAGTTCCGCGATTTCGTCCGGCATGGTGGCCGAAAACAGCGCCGTCTGGCGATCAGGCGCGGTCGCCTTGGCGATGCGCTTGACGTCGTTGATGAAGCCCATGTCGAGCATGCGGTCGCCCTCGTCCAGCACCAGCCATTTGGTGTCGGAAAGGATAAGGTCGCCTTCGCGCACCAGATCGGTCAGCCGGCCGGGCGTGGCAATCAGGATGTCGACGCCGGGAGCGACCTTCTTCACCTGGCTGAAGCGCGAGACGCCGCCCAGCACGAGCGCTGTCGAGACATGCGCGCCCTTGGCGAGGATCTTGATGGTCTCCTCGATCTGCACGGCGAGTTCGCGGGTCGGCGCCAGGATGAGCGCACGCGTCGTCTTGGCGCGGCGCTTGGTGCCGAGCCCTATGATCTTCGACAGGATCGGCAGCGCGAAGGCCGCGGTCTTGCCGGAGCCGGTCTGGGCGATGCCGAAAATGTCGCGGCCTTCCAGCTGCGGCGGGATGGCCTGCACCTGGATCGGCTTCGGATCGGCGAAGCCGGCGGCATGGGTGGCCTTGAGCAGCGCACCCGTGATTCCCAGCGCCGCAAAACCGGAGAGTTCCGCGGTGTCATTGCCGGGCAAAGTGTTTTCGTTGGTCAAAATAATCTTCTTTCACGCGGCCTCTGGCCGCAAACATCAATGGCGGCAGGGCGCAACCTGCCGTCGGATAACATTGTCATGGAACGACAAGGCGGCGGACGTAACCGTCCGCGCGGCTGCGCTGTCGTGCCCGCATGCATCATGCCACGGGGCTTTTTCACCACCTTGCCAACCAATCAGGTCGATTAGCCGAAAAAGAGGGAAAACAGACGCAACCAGTCTCATTCATCGAGAAGGCCGGATTCGTTCCCGGCCCAAGCGCCTATGGCGTGCATATGGCTGAGTTCGCCTCGAAATGCAAGGGCAGCATGTTGCAGCGCAGCAAAAACGATCGAAAAGCGGCGCTTGCGCTGTCCCACGGGCATCATTACCACAAACGCAGCTTCCGATTTTGGGGACTACGCAATGAAGGACGTGCTGAAGGAACTCGAGCGGCGCCGCGACATTGCCCGCATGGGCGGCGGCCAAGCGCGCATCGATGCCCAGCACAAGAAGGGCAAGCTCACCGCGCGCGAACGCATCGAGGTGTTTCTCGACGAGGGCTCGTTCGAGGAGTTCGATATGTATGTCGAGCATCGCTCGACCGATTTCGGCATGGAAAAGACCAAGATCGCCGGCGATGGCGTCGTCACCGGCTGGGGCACGGTCAACGGCCGCCCGATCTACCTCTTCGCCAAGGATTTCACCGTGTTCGGCGGCTCGCTTTCGGAAGCGCATGCCGAGAAGGTCATCAAGGTGCAGGAGATGGCGTTGCGCAACCGGGCGCCGATCATCGGCCTCTATGATGCCGGCGGCGCCCGCATCCAGGAAGGCGTCGCGGCCCTTGGCGGTTATGCAGAGATCTTCCAGCGCAATGTGCTCGCGTCGGGCGTCATCCCCCAGATTTCGGTGATCATGGGTCCGTGCGCCGGCGGTGACGTCTATTCGCCCGCCATGACCGACTTCATCTTCATGGTGCGTGATACCTCCTACATGTTCGTCACCGGTCCGGATGTGGTCAAGACTGTCACCAACGAGACGGTGACGGCCGAGAGCCTCGGCGGTGCCTCGGTGCACACGACGAAATCCTCGATCGCCGACGGCGCCTATGACAATGATGTCGAGGCGCTGCTGCAAATGCGCCGGCTGGTCGACCTGTTGCCTGCGTCCAACACATCGGAACTCCCCGAGATCGAATGCTACCAGTCGGTTACCGACCATGATCTGTCGCTCGACCGGCTGATCCCCGACAACGCCAATAAGCCATACGACATCAAGGAGTTGATCTTGAAGGTGGCCGACGAGGGCGATTTCTTCGAGATCCAGCAGAGTTTCGCGAAGAACATCGTCACCGGATTCGGACGGGTCGAGGGCCGCACCGTGGGCTTCGTCGCCAACCAGCCGATGGTGCTGGCCGGCGTGCTCGATTCCGATGCCAGCCGCAAGGCGGCGCGCTTCGTGCGTTTTTGCGATTGTTTTTCCATTCCGATCGTCACCTTCGTCGATGTTCCGGGTTTCCTGCCGGGCACCGCGCAGGAATATGGCGGGCTGATCAAGCATGGCGCCAAACTGCTGTTCGCCTATGCGGAGGCGACCGTGCCGAAGATCACCGTCATCACCAGAAAAGCCTATGGCGGCGCGTATGACGTGATGGCGTCAAAACACCTGCGCGGCGACATGAACTATGCCTGGCCGACGGCGCAGATCGCTGTCATGGGCGCCAGGGGCGCAGTCGAGATCATCTACCGCAAGGACATTGGCGACGCCGAAAAGATCGCGGCCCATACCAAGACTTACGAGGATCGTTTCCTGTCGCCCTTCGTCGCCGCCGAACGCGGCTATGTCGACGAGGTGATCATGCCGCATTCGACCCGCCGCCGCGTGGCGCGCGCGCTTCGCATGCTGCGCAACAAGGACATGCAGAACCCCTGGAAGAAGCACGACAACATTCCGTTGTGAGCGGATTGTCGCCGGGGCGCCATAAGCGCCATTGATCAGAGCACGCCTCGGGCGGCGACCAGTTCGTGCAATACCGGTACCATTGCCTGTGGCAAATCCTCGGCGATCAGGCCCGGCCCGAACCGGCTGCCGGCCTCGGCATGGATCCAGACCGCCGCGCAGGCCGCTTCGAACGCCGGCATGCCTTGCGCCAGCAGCCCGGCGATGATGCCCGACAGCACGTCGCCTGATCCGGCGGTGGCAAGCCAGGCCGCGCCGTTGGCATTGATCGCCGCCCTGCCATCGGGCGCGGCGATCACTGTGTCGGCGCCCTTATACACGATGACGGCATTGGCAAGTTTCGCAGATGCGCGCGCCTTGTTCAGCTTGGACGAGCCATTGTCACCGGCGATGCCTGGAAACAGCCGGGCGAACTCCCCTTCGTGCGGCGTCATCACCAGGGCCGGCGGGTTATGTCGGCGAGCGGCTTCGAACAGGACGTCGGGCGCCTCGCGAAACGAGGTGATCGCGTCGGCATCGAACACGAGACCATTGATCTGTGCGGAAGCATCCTTTGCCTGGCCGGGGGCGAGGAGCGCGAGCCCGAAGGTCCGTGTCTTTTCTCCGACGCCAAAGCCGGGCCCGAGGACGAAGGCCGACGGCCGGCGCTCCGCGACAAACGCCTTGATGTCGGCGACCTCATCGGCCTTGCGCAGCATGATTGAAGTCAGATGGGCGGCATTGACCTGCATGGCATTGCCAGGCGACAGCACGGTCACCGCCCCTGCTCCGCTTCGGGCCGCGGCAAGCGCCGACAGCCGCGCCGCGCCGGTGGCGTTCGGGCCGCCGGAAAAGACACCGGCATGGCCGCGCTTGTATTTGTGGGCGTCGACAGCCGGCACCGGGAAATCGTCCAACCAATGTGCTGGCGTGTTCTCGAACGTCCGGGGTTGTAGGCGTGAAATGATATCGTCGCCGATGCCGATATCGGCGAGCACGATCTCGCCGCAACGTCCGCGTCCCGGCAGCAACAAATGGCCGGGCTTCTTGCGCGCGAACGTCACGGTCACGGCGGCGGTAAATGCCACGCCCAACACTTTGCCGCTGTCGCCCGAAACGCCCGAAGGCAGATCGACCGCGACAACCGGCAAATGCCTGTTAGTAGCGATATCGACCGCCCTGGCGGCATCACCGGACAGCGGCTTGGACAGCCCTGCCCCGTAAAGCGCGTCGACCACGATCGAGCCGGGCTGGGCTTCAAAGCCGGACAGCGGCCGGCGCGCGACCGGGCACTCGGCCGCGGCCAGCGCCGCGTCGCTTCGCGGCCTCGGCGCACCGGATGCCCAGACTGTCGTGGCGAGGCCGCTGCCAGCCAGGATACCGGCGACGACGTAGCCGTCGCCGCCATTGTTGCCGGGCCCGCAAAGCACATGGATGTGCGCCGCCTGGGGATAGCGGCTGAAGACCTCGGCCGCGACGGCTTCGCCGGAACGGCGCATCAGGCCGATGTCGTCGACTGGACCTGCGGCAATCGTCAGCCGGTCCGCCTCGCCCATCTCGGCGGAAGTAAGAAGTTCATCGCTCATGGATTGCCGATCCGCATTCGATCAAGCATTGTCCAGTTTTCGAGCCGAAGCAAACGAAGAGGGGAGTTTTTATCAGCTGCGGCTAAGTCGCTGGACGAGCATCAAGGCGCAAAACTGCACGCGGGATGGGCGATTTGCCTAATTTTTGTGCGGACGCGGGCGCTGGCACTGTGTAGGCTTCGGCAGCCCATGCCGTATTCCGTGCATCGTATGACGCGAAATTGCATCCCGGCGCGGCATGGCTTCGAAATCGTATGAGACCGCTGCGAATCCAGCTATCTGGCACAGTTCATGCTTGATGGGAGCGCAAGCGGGGGCTCACAACCCGTTTTTTGGCAGTGGAGGCCACTTTCTACATGAAAAAGATCGAAGCGATCATCAAGCCATTCAAGCTGGACGAAGTGAAGGAAGCGCTTCAGGAGGCCGGACTGCAAGGCATCACCGTGACCGAGGCCAAGGGTTTCGGCCGCCAGAAAGGTCACACCGAACTCTATCGCGGCGCCGAATATGTCGTCGACTTCCTGCCCAAGGTGAAGATCGAGGTCGTCCTCGGCGACGATGCCGTCGAAGGCGCCATCGAGGCCATCCGCAGGGCGGCCCAGACCGGCCGCATCGGCGACGGCAAGATCTTCGTCTCCAACATCGAGGAAGTCGTGCGCATCCGCACCGGCGAAACCGGCATGGACGCCGTCTGAGGCGGCCATTCTCCCCAAAACGTCATCATCAAAAAACGTCATCACACAGGGATACATGACATGACGACAGCCAACGACATCATGAAGCAGATCAAGGATAACGACGTGAAATTCGTCGACCTGCGCTTCACAGACCCGAAGGGCAAGCTGCAACACGTGACGATGGATGTCATCGAGGTCGAGGAAGACATGTTCGCTGACGGCGTCATGTTCGACGGCTCCTCGATTGCCGGCTGGAAGGCCATCAACGAGTCCGACATGGTGCTGATGCCCGATCCGGAGACGGTCCACATGGATCCGTTCTTCGCGCAGTCCACCATGGTCATCCTGTGCGACATCCTCGATCCGGTTTCGGGCGAATCCTACAACCGCGATCCGCGCGGCACGGCCAAGAAGGCCGAAGCCTACATGAAGTCGGAAGGCATCGGCGACACCATCTATGTCGGGCCGGAAGCAGAATTCTTCGTGTTCGATGACGTCAAGTACAAGGCCGATCCCTATAACACCGGCTTCAGGCTCGACTCCACCGAACTGCCGTCGAACGACGACACCGACTACGAAACCGGAAACCTCGGCCACCGCCCGCGCATCAAGGGCGGCTATTTCCCGGTGCCGCCGATCGATTCGGCTCAGGACATGCGCTCCGAGATGCTGACCGTTCTCGCCGAGATGGGCGTGCGTGTCGAAAAGCATCATCATGAGGTCGCCGCTGCCCAGCACGAACTCGGCATCAAGTTCGACACGCTTGTCCGCAACGCCGACAAGATGTTGATCTACAAGTACGTCGTGCACCAGGTCGCCAATGCCTACGGCAAGACGGCCACCTTCATGCCGAAGCCGATTTTCGGCGACAACGGCTCGGGCATGCACGTGCACCAGTCGATCTGGAAGGGCGGCAAGCCGACCTTCGCCGGCAATGAGTATGCCGGCCTGTCGGAAAGTTGCCTGTTCTACATCGGCGGCATCATCAAGCACGCCAAGGCGATCAACGCATTCACCAACCCGCTGACCAACTCCTACAAGCGCCTGGTGCCGGGCTATGAAGCGCCCGTCCTGCTCGCTTATTCCGCGCGCAACCGCTCGGCCTCCTGCCGCATCCCGTTCGGCTCGTCGCCGAAGTCGAAGCGCGTCGAGGTCCGCTTCCCCGATCCGGGCGCGAACCCCTACCTCGCTTTCGCCGCCATGCTGATGGCCGGCCTCGACGGCATCAAGAACAAGATCCATCCCGGCCAGCCGATGGACAAGGATCTCTACGACCTGCCGCCGAAAGAATTGAAGAAGATCCCGACCGTCTGCGGTTCGCTGCGTGAAGCCCTGCAGAGCCTCGACAAGGACCGCGGCTTCCTGAAGGCCGGCGGCGTCTTCGACGACGACCAGATCGACAGCTACATCGAGCTGAAGATGGCCGAAGTGATGCGCTTCGAAATGACCCCGCATCCGGTCGAGTACGATATGTACTACTCGGTCTAAGATCCCCTGGGATAGCGTTAAAAAAGCCCTTGAAGGACGTCCTCCTTCAAGGGCTTTTTGCTGCCCTGGTTTCGCCAATGCGAAGGGCCAGCCATGCGCCAGCGCTCGACTGCTTTTGGTTCAGGGATGGATTGCCCTTGCCCAGGCAATAGCTGGCGGCGGAGGATGAAAATCAGGATCGGGACGAGGCTGATGCAGCTGCGTTCGCAAACGGCTTTGAACGTCATGAAAACGCCAGGAGCGAGCGGCGCACTGCCTCAGGCTGCAATGCCCGCTCGTCCGGCGCCCCCGCCAATGCCGTCGTTCAAGAAACCCCGCCCCGTTCGAACAGCATCACTTTGGCGCAACCCCAAGGCCACGAATACGCATGCCGCAGCGCAATCTGTCAACGCCGCCAACCGGAGGCATAACCGCCGATTTCGGTGTATGAACAATAGCTTATATAAGAGCCTTTCAGTGGGCAGGCGCCGCATAACCGCGGTTTTCCGGGCTTTTTGAGCGATTTACAAGCTTGCCGATCTGAGCCACGGTAACCGCATGTCAGCCAGGGTGGGCCGGCACGACGGTTTTGAGCCGCCCTTTTCAACCTGACTTTTTTTGGGTGTATTCGCTCCGCCAGGCCGGCGCAGAAAAAAGAACCCCGGTAAAGGCCGGGGTTCTCGCACGGACAGAACGTCGGAGGGTGGCGCCTATCCGGCAAGTTCGTCGGGGCCGTGCAGATTCAGCGATCGTGGTTCACGGCCGGCTTTTCGCTCCCGTCTGCCGACCGCTGCGGCGGTGCCGTAGCTTCTCCATCGAGCATCTTGCGCAAGCGGCGCAGTTTGCGTTTGCCCAGCCGAGGAGACTCGGGAGACGGTTGCTCGCGCCTGCCCAACAATGCGTGCTTCAACTCGCCGTAGCCGACGCGCCCGGCCTGGGCGATTGCCGCGCGCGCGGCATCGAAGGCCGCACCTGGATGTTTGCGCACCAGGACGCCGAGCGCGCGCAGTACCGCCGCGGCACCCATACGATGAAGGGCCGTATCCGCATAGGCCCTCAGCAACCGCCGTTCCAGCGGCTTCGGCAGGCCGGAACGGGCATCTGGGAGTTCATGTTGCACTAATGTCCGGCAGCCTTCTTCTGGCCGCCCCTCTGCTGGTTCTTCGGCAGCACGGCGTCAGCCGCGTCGGACAGCACCCCCATGACCGCCGAGCCCGCGCTCTGCACCATCTCGGTGGCGATGCCGGCGGCGCCGGCGGTCTTTCTCACCAGTTGCTTGCCGGCGGATGCTACCTCTCCCCGTTCCTGCACCAGAACGGCCGCCGCGGCGCCCGCGCCGGCGGTGATAGCGTTTGCAAGGAGGTCTCGGCCAAGCGGACTCGAGAGCAGCGACCGCAGCATTCTCGACTTGCGCATCGCCTTCGGCACCCTGAAGCCCGCGACCTTCTTGGGAATCTTATTCTTCTTAGCCATCTCAAGTCTCCTTTCGCGTCGGGAACGTCGCAAAAGCGGGAGGGTTCCGCCAGCGCCGAGAAAGTGCGGGGCTTGCTGTCACGAGGGTTTTGGGAGAGCAAACCGGCTCTCGTCAAGCAGTCGCTCGGCCTGGCGTGGGCCCCCACCACCGGCTCACATTTCCGGCGACATCTTTCTCGCCTTGTCGACGCCGCGCCTAACGCCGCTTTCCGCAAGGCCCGCCGCCGAGCGGAGCCATGGGCATATGGATTTCATCCCTTGGGCAGGGATGGACGATTTTTATATGGCCGTAGTGCAAGCGACGAGGAAGGCGTGCTGAACGCACTGGTCGCCATTGGCGAGATGATCCCACGCGACGGCAACCGCGGCCCTGCCCTGCCGCATGCCAAGGTGTTGGCAACGCCCAAGGCGCGCGGAGCTGTCGCCGGTTGGACTGGCTTGCCCACTCACGCCGCCCAAGCAGCACGATAAAGCCACGGCGTTTCCACCGTGGCTTTATCGGGGTCTCCGGCCACAGGCCATGTTCCTGACCCGTGCCGCGAAAACGATCAGGCGGCAGCCGAAATCGACGCGCCGGTCGAAACCTGCGAAATCGTCTTCAGGACCTGGGAGGCGATCTGGTAGGGGTCGCCTTGGGAGTTCGGACGGCGGTCTTCCAGATAGCCCTTGTAGTCGTTCTTGATGAAAGAATGCGGCACGCGGATCGAGGCGCCACGGTCGGCGACGCCATAGCTGAACTTGTTCCACGGCGCGGTCTCGTGCTTGCCGGTCAGGCGCTTGTCGTTGTCCGGGCCGTAGACGGCGATATGGTCCATCAGGTTCTTGTCGAACTGCGCCATCAGCGCCTCGAAATAGGCCTTGCCGCCGACTTCGCGCATGTACTGGGTCGAGAAGTTGCAGTGCATGCCCGAGCCGTTCCAGTCGGTGTCGCCGAGCGGCTTGCAATGGAACTCGATGTCGATGCCGTACTTTTCGGTCAGCCGCAGCAGCAGGTAGCGAGCCATCCAGATCTGGTCGGCGGCCTTCTTGGAACCCTTGCCGAAAATCTGGAATTCCCACTGGCCCTTGGCCACCTCGGCGTTGATGCCTTCATGGTTGATGCCGGCGGCGAGGCAAAGGTCGAGATGCTCCTCGACGATCTGGCGCGCGACGTCGCCAACGTTCTTGTAGCCGACGCCGGTGTAGTACGGGCCCTGCGGCGCGGGATAGCCGCTGTCCGGGAAGCCGAGCGGACGGCCGTCCTTGTAGAAGAAATATTCCTGCTCGAAACCGAACCAGGCACCATCGTCGTCGAGAATGGTCGCACGGCTGTTGGACTCGTGTGGCGTCACGCCATCGGGCATCATGACTTCGCACATGACCAAAATGCCATTGGTGCGGGCCGGATCCGGATAGAGTGCCACTGGCTTCAGCACGCAGTCGGAACTGCGGCCCTCGGCCTGCATCGTCGAGGATCCATCGAAGCCCCACAGCGGCAGCTGTTCGAGCGTCGGGAATTCGGCGAATTCCTTGACCTGCGTCTTGCCGCGAAGGTTGGGGACCGGGGTGTAACCATCGAGCCAAATGTACTCGAGCTTGTATTTCGTCATTCTAGCCTCTCGTTGCTTGATCACCGAACACTGAACGGCGTCGACTTGCGCCTGCCCTCAGCAGCCGGCCCTGCCGGATCACAAAAAAGCAATTCGTGTGCCACTCGGGCGTCGGCGAGTGCGGCAAAATGGCTGCGATATCTCATTGAATTTGCCGAGCCGCCTCAGCAAATGGACCGAGATCGATCAAAGGCCTGAAATGCACAAATAGCAGGCAAATACTGATCTCTTCATAGGCATATTGCCTAAAGGACTCGCAGAACCTATCTTGCAGCAAAGCTGAATCGACAAGCTCCTGCGGAAGAAAGGAGAATGCCCGTGGAAGTTGCTACCTCCCGTCCGTCGGCACAAATTCTGATGTTCCCTCTGGCAGCACGTAAATCTGCTTCAAATTTAGGCGCGAAGGCCAAATTCGCGGCAGAGCTCGCATCCCTGCGCGGCACGCACGTCGATTTTGACGGCTGGTACCACGAAGCGGCGATTGAAGACGAGAATCAGCCCAAGAGCTGATCCGCTTTCTTCAGGCCTCGGACATGAAAAGCCCGGCGCGATTGCTCGCGCCGGGCTTTGTTTTTTAAGCTCAACCAGTCGGCTATTGCTTGGCGTCCAAATCGGTGCCGAGCGTATCCCTGACGAAGATCATGCCGATGACCAGCGACATCGCCGCGATCACCACGGGGTACCAGAGGCCATAGTAGATGTCGCCCTTGTAGGCGCTGAGCGCGAACACGGTCGCCGGCAGCAGGCCGCCGAACCAGCCATTGCCGATGTGATAGGGCAGCGACATACCGGTGTAGCGGATACGGGTCGGGAACATCTCGACCAGGATCGCGGCGATCGGTCCGTACACCATGGTCACGAATACCACCAGGATGAACAGGATGCCGATCGTCATTGGCCAGTTCACGGCCGCCGGATCAGCGACCATGGCGAAGGCACCGCCGCCCGGAATGTTGTAGACGGTGACTTCTGGCGCGCCGGCCGCCTCGTCCTTGGTCAACAGCTTGTCGGTGACTGCCTTGTCAGTCGGAACAGTCGCCTTCTCACCGCCTCGGATGGTCGCGGCATCGAGCTTCAACTCGGGATTGGCCGCGATGAAGGCGTCGAGTTTCTGATCCACAACCTTGATTGCCGCGCGCTTCAGCGGATAGCCGCCATCCTGCAACGACATGTTGACGGCCTTGACGAAGGCAGTGTCCTTGGCCTTGCCCTGATCGCCGGCGGCGACCGCATCGTAGGACGTCACCGTCTCGTTGCCGATCTTGACCGACGCAGCCGTTCCGGCCGCGGCCGTCGGCACCACGTCGTAGGGAACCGAGTTCTTGGTCAGGAACGAAGTCGCGATGTCGCAGGACGTCGTGAACTTCGCGGTACCGACCGGATTGAACTGGAACTTGCAGTCGCCGGGTGCTGCCGTCACCGTCGCCCGCGTATTTTGCTGCGCCTTGGCGAGCGCCGGATTGGCGGCCCAGGTCAGCGCCTTGAACAGGGGGAAGGTGCAGACGATGGCAAGCGCGAGGCCGGCCATGATGATCGGCTTGCGGCCGATCTTGTCGGACAGCCACCCGAAGACGACGAAGAAGATCGAGCCGAGCGCCAGTGCAATGGCGATCATGATGTTGACCGACTGCGCGTCGACCTTCAGCACGTTCTGCAGGAAGAACAGTGCGTAGAACTGCCCGTTATACCAGACCACGGCCTGGCCTGCGGTAAGGCCGAGCAGCGCCAGCAGGGCGATTTTGGCGTTCTTCCACTGGCCGAAGGCTTCCGACAGCGGCGCCTTGGAGCCCTTCCCTTCGTCCTTCATCTTCTGGAAGGTTGGAGATTCGGAGAGAGACAGCCGAATCCAGATCGAAACGGCAAGCAGAACGAAGGAGACGATGAAGGGAACGCGCCAGCCCCAGGCGGCATAGCTTTCCTTGCTCAGTGATCCCTGCACGATCAGGATGACGATCAGCGACAGGAACAGGCCGAGCGTCGCCGTCGTCTGGATCCAGGACGTATAGAAGCCACGGCGATCATCGGGCGCATGCTCGGCGACATAGGTCGCCGCACCGCCATATTCGCCGCCCAGCGCCAGGCCCTGCAGCATGCGCAGGACGATCAGGATCACCGGAGCCGCGATGCCCAAAGTCGCATAACCGGGTAGCAGGCCAACCAGGAAGGTCGACAGACCCATGATCGTCATGGTGACGAGGAAGGTGTATTTGCGGCCGACAAGGTCGCCGATGCGGCCGAACACGAGCGCGCCGAACGGGCGCACGAGGAAGCCGGCGGCAAAGGCCAGCAGCGCGAAGATGTTGCGGGTCGCCTCGGGAATGGTCGGGCTGAAAAAGGTTGAGCCGATGAAGGCCGCCAACGAGCCATAGAGGTAGAAATCATACCATTCGAAAACGGTACCGAGCGAAGAGGCGAAGATGACTTTCTTCTCCTCCCGCGTCATGCCGCGGCTCGTTCCGCCGGCGGTTGATGCCATTGCCATTGAGTTATCCTCCCGTGAGACCCTTGTCCTCGATGCCGCGTGGCAGCGTCCGGGTTCTCCTGCGAACGCGGACTCACGACAGCCATCACGGAAAAAATGACAGAAAGCCGGGGTCTAAGGCAGAGCGCCTTTGGGATTATGACTTTGGTATTAGGTGCGCTGCGGCAATAAACCGGCCGGTCAGACCTTGAGCGCTTCGAGAAGATTGACGGCAGCCATCATGTCCCGTTTGCGGGCCGTGCGACGCGCGACCGCTTCGGCGTCCTGCCCCCAATGCTCGATCTGCCAGTCCTCATCGACATGGCCGGCGGCCCAGGCCGCCTCACCGTCGAGCTCGCCGAAATCGACGGCGAGCGCCAGCAGCGCCGAACCGGTCAGGGAGGTCATGACGTGGATGGCGGCCAGCCGCAGCGGCTGCGCGCGCTGGGCAAGATGACTGCCCAGAACGGCGATCGTCTCGCGCGGCTGCTCGACATGGATGATTCCTTCGGCAAGGTTGAAGCGGGCGCCGAGCGCCGCACGGGCCCAGTCAATGACCGGATCCCACTGCTCGTTCTGCCGCTCGACCAGCCCTTGCGGCGCGTCGGCGCGGTAGCAGAGCAGATCCGACGAGGCAAAGCGAAGTATGTCTTCCAGCACTGCCTGCGGATCGCTGGCGACCCCGTCCAAAGCGGTGTTGACGAGGCGCATCACCGGCATCGTCACCGGATTGATGGTCTCGTCCTGCGCGGCGAACTCGTCGGCCACAAGCGCTGCCGCCGCCTGCGTCGGCAGCGCCAACAGCGCCTTGCCGGGCGTACGCACCGGCTTGCCGTCGAGATGGACGGCAAACCCTCCCTCCATCGGCGCAACCGAAACGGTCTTGTAGAAGCGCTTGGGCAGCGGTGTCTTCATTTGAATCTGGGCGCGACGCACCGGATCCGGATCGGAAAGATATTTGCCCGCTTCGAGGTCGTTGAGGATATCACGCATGAAATCTCTCTCTTACACCGGTGTCAGCTTGCGTGCCGGCCGGTTGACGATGATCAGGCCCGCTACAATCAAGCCAAGTGCCAGAAAAATGCGAATGGTCAGCGGCTCGTTCAAGATCAAGGCACCGCACAAGACACCAAAAACCGGCGACAGGAAAGTGAAGCTGGACAGGCCGGAGGCCGGATAGCGGCGCAGCAGCCAGAACCATAGGACATAGGTGAAAGCGACGATGTAGATCGCCTGGAAAAGCAGCGCCAATGTCGGCAGCAATGAGGGATCGCGCACCGGCGGACCGGCGAGAGGCAATACCAAAATGCCGACTATCGCCGCGCCGGCGAGCTGATAGAGCAACAGCTTCTCGGCGCTCGCTTCAACCAGTTTCGACCGTTTGATGAGGATATTGGTCAAGGCCCAGAAGAACCCGGAGCCGAGGCTCAGGAGATCACCGAACAGCATGTCGCCGCCGCCGAGCTTATCGGAAAAGACCGTGGCAAGGCCGGCGAAGGCCAATAGCAGGCCGAGGAATTTGCGCCAGGTGATCTGCTCGCCAAGCAGGAAATGCCCGCCCACCAGCATCCAGAACGGCATTGAGTTGACCAACAGCGTGTTGCGGGCAACGGTCGTGTGCTCCAGCCCCACGTAGAGGCAGAGGAATTCGATGCCGAAAAGCACGCCGACAGCGATACCGGCGAGCAACGTGCCATCCCGGGTGAAAAGCGCGATGCCGCGCCAGCGGCACCAGAGAAAGACGAAGAAGCCGCCAATGACCGAGCGCGCGATCGCCAGGAAGACAGGATCGTAGCCGGCGTAGGAGATCTTGGCGGCGACGTAGTTCAGGCCCCAGGAAAAGGTCAGGCCGACCATAATGGCAGCGGCTGCTAGATCGACCGTGTCGCGGCGGTCCAGCACGTCGGTAGCGCCACTCACAATCAGTCCTCCGCGCTCTGCTCGTCGAAACCGATCAGGTTCCAGCTCTGGCGCATGTGTGGTGGCATCGGGGCGCTGACGTCGATGACACCCTTGTCCGGATGAGGAATGATAATCCGGCGTGCATGCAGGTGCAGGCGGTTCTGAATGCCACCGGGAAAATCCCAATTGGTGTCGGCCTCGAAATATTTGGGATCACCGATGATCGGACAACCGATATAGGCCGCATGGACGCGCAACTGATGCGTGCGCCCAGTATAGGGCTCCATCTCCAGCCAGGTCATCGTCTGTGCCGCCTGCTCGATGATGCGGTAGTAGGAGACGGCGTGGTCGGCGCCCTTTTCGCCGTGTGCTGCGATGCGCACGCGGTCGCCGTCTGGCGTCGCCTCCTTGATCAGCCAGGTCGAGATCTTGTCCTCGCGCTTGGGCGGCACGCCCTTGACCAGCGCCCAATAGGTTTTCTTGGTCTCACGGGCGCGGAATGCCTCGGAGAGCTTCATCGCGGCCAGTCTCGTGCGAGCAACGACCAGCACACCCGACGTGTCGCGGTCGAGCCGGTGCACCAGCCGTGGCTTCTCGCCCTTCTGGTTGCGCCAGGCTTCCAGCATGTCGTCGACATTGCGGGTGACGCCCGAACCGCCCTGCACCGCCAGACCCGCCGGCTTGTTGAAGACAAAGACCTTCGGGTCCTCATGCAGCAGCATCTTGGCGAGCACGTCGGCATCGCCCTGGTTGCGGATCGAGTGGCCGGTGAGCGGGCTGTCGCCTTTCTTATCCACCTCGAGCGGCGGAACGCGCACCAACTGACCAGGCTCGACGCGGGTGTCCGCCTTGACGCGGCCGCCATCGACGCGGATCTGGCCGGAGCGCAGCAGTTTCTGCAGATGGCCAAAGCCAAGGCCCGGGAAATGGGTCTTGAACCAGCGATCGAGCCGCATGCCCGCCTCGCCGGCTTCCACCGTGATCTGTTCAACGCCTGCCATATTTTCTTACCTGTTTTCCGAGCGGGGCCTGGCCTGCTCTCGGCGCGCCAATAGCATTAAGGCAGGCTTCTTGCGAGCCAAAGACCCAAAAACAAGGCGATGATGGCGCCAATGACGCTGGCCAGCGCATATCCAAACGCGGGCAGCGTGGCGCCCCGCTCCCAAAGCGTCGCGAAATCGAGCGAGAAAGCCGAAAAGGTGGTGAAGCCGCCGAAGACGCCGGTGGCGACAAAGAGCCTGACTTCGTTCGATCCGCCGCGGCGCGCCAGGATAGCGATGAACAGGCCCATGGCGAAGGAGCCGACGATGTTGATGGCCATCGTGCCCCAGGGATAGTTGGGGCCCACAAGGCGCAGCGCGCCCATACTGGTCAGATGGCGGATGCCGGCGCCGATGCCGCCGCCGATGACAACGAGAAGCAGATTGAACATGGCCGTCTACTGCCCCTGCGAGGGCGGCGGCGTCAATCCCTTCAGGCCCGCGAGGGCGTTCCGGGAATGGCACAGACGGTTGAGCGCGTCAGAAACCGCTTTTCGCGCCCGTTGTCGAGGGAGAACATGCCACCCCTGCCCGCTACCACGTCGATGATGAGGTCGGTGTGTTTCCACACCTCATATTGCGAGGCGCTGATATGGACCGGCGTTCCGCCGATCTCGCCCAGCATGACGTCGTTGTCGCCGACAATGAACTCACCGCGGGGATAGCACATCGGCGATGAGCCGTCGCAGCAGCCACCGGACTGGTGAAACAGCACCGGTCCGGCTGCGCTAGTGGATTTTTCAGTTCAGGTTGTTTCGACCTTCTTCGGCTTGGTCGAGCCAATCATCTTCCAGTTCTTGTAGAACATCGAATTGATGCGTTCGACGCTGACCGAGACGACGGCGAGCATGCCGGCTATCAGTCGGGGAACCGGGGACGGCCTGATGATGTCCATGAACACACAGTAGCGGCGGCCGTCATATTCATTGACCGATCGATGCAGCAGCGTGTCGTCGAAAATGAACAGCGGATTGTCGTACCAGTAATTCTTGACGTTGCCGCATTCGACGAAGATCTCCGACTTCACCGGGATCAAATTATAGAGGATGCGCAGGCTGAGCCGCAGCGGGCCGAAATGCCAGGAAGTCGATTCGCGCTTGCTGAAAACGGAAACGGCGATGGTCTTGATGTATTTGAAATCCCTGTTGAACTCGGCGACGTTGTCTATCCTGTGCTTGCCGTACCACTGATAGACGTACATGCCGCGCCGGCCGGCGCCGAAATTGGCGTCGATGTCGGCGATGATCTCGCCCTTGCGCGCCTTGAAAATATCAAGAACCTCATTGACCTCGCGCTGATAGTCTTCCGGAAACTGCTCCAGCTTCCACACGCCCGGATTTTTGTAGCAGAGCAGGTCCACCAGCAGGTTGAATGGCGAGAGCAGCCAGGTGAACAGGCCGTTGCCAAGGAAGTAACCGCTGAACAGCGAAAGATCCTTCCTGTCGTTGCGCAGCACGTCGATCAGGCCACAAACGATGAAGATCGTCGTGAGGATGGGAATGAAATAGAAGCCAAGGGCGAGAAGCGGAATGGCGATGGCGAATTTGCGAAGGGACTTGCGAAGGGTTTTTGTCATTTTTCCACGCGCGAAGCGCGATCCTGTTGCGAGATGCCAAAATCTTGGCAACGACCACCGCCCGGTCGTGCGCCTTGATAAGGTTTTTTGGGTGACCACACAACGGTCACGGCATCGTGGCCTGGTGGCTGCCTTGTGGAGCTTGCTGGAATCAGGTCAATGCACCGCCGGCAAACCGAGCTCGTCCCATTTGTCCCTGGCCACGGGATCGCCGACCAGAAACTCAAAGTCAATGACGCTTTCACCGTCTTGTGCGAGCTGGCATTTGAATTTCAGGTTGTATCAGTTTTTGCGGCTGCGGAAAGCCGCGCCATTCGCGGCGATCGTGGTGTCTGTGATCTTTTCCTCCGCCGTCGCATAGGGCACCACACGGTCTGGCTGAAAGTCCGCTCGCCATCGGCGAATCTGGTCCATGGCCTCGATATCGCACAATTGCACCATGCGCTCGTCGGAAGCGAAGGTCGCAAGATCGGCGCGCGCCTGCCGGCTGCGCGGATCGGCGAGCGTCTTGCCCGACAGCATTTCTGTTGGCCGGATCATGGCCGGCGCGCTGGGCGGTTGAGGTTTGGACGGGTTCGAAGCAGGCGGTGGCGCTGCTGTCCGCGGCTTCGGCGTCGCCGGAACAGCTGGTACGGGCGGCGGTCTGGTCGATGTCTCGAATTGTTCAGGCGTCAGGATGTCGACCGACACCCGCTCTTCCTCCAGCCGGTTCGGCCGCTTCGGCAGCGGCATCAATGCCACTGTCGCGGCAAAGAGAGCATGAAGAACGACCGAAGTTGAAACGCCCCAGGGCGAAGCTTCGTCCCAAGCGTGACGACCACCGGGCCACGCAAGACGGCTATTCCCGTTCCTTGCGCAGCTTCGCCCAGTAGTCGAGCCGCTTCCGGATATCGCGCTCGAAACCACGCTCCGGCGGATCATAGAAGGTCTGGCGGCCCATCTTCTCCGGAAAATAGTCCTGCCCCGAAAAGGCGTCCGGCTCGTCATGGTCGTAGCGATAGCCCGCGCCGTAATCTTCCTCTTTCATCAGCTTGGTCGGCGCGTTGAGGATGTGCTTCGGCGGCAGCAGCGAGCCATGCTGCTTGGCTGCCTGCGTGGCCGCCTTGAAGGCGGTGTAGACGGCGTTGGATTTCGGTGCGGTGGCGAGATAGACGGTGGCCTCGGCAAAGGCGAGTTCGCCCTCCGGGGAGCCAAGATAATCATACGCGTCCTTGGCAGCGTTGGCGACGACCAGCGCCTGCGGATCGGCAAGGCCAATGTCCTCCATCGCCATGCGGACCAGACGGCGGCCGAGATAGAGCGGATCCTCGCCGGCATCGAACATGCGGGCGAGATAGTAGAGCGCGGCATCCGGATCCGAACCGCGCACCGACTTGTGCAGCGCCGAGATCAGATTGTAGTGGCCGTCCTGGCCCTTGTCGTAGATCGGCGCGCGGCGCTGGACGATGCGCTGCAACCCTTCGGGATCGAACACCTCGCCAGGCTTGGCGGCACGCCAGACTTCCTCGGCGAGGGTCAGCGATGCGCGTCCGTCGCCATCGCTCATCCGGATCAGCATCGCCCGCGCCTCGTCATCGAGCGGAAGCGCCCTGCCCTCCGTCTCTTCCGCCCGCGTCATCAGCTTGGCGATGCTCTCCTCGCCGAGCGAATGGAAGACCATGACCCGCGCGCGGGATAAGAGGGCCGCGTTGAGTTCAAAAGAGGGGTTTTCGGTCGTGGCGCCCACCAGGACGACCGTCCCATCCTCCATGACGGGGAGAAAGGAATCCTGCTGGGCGCGGTTGAAACGATGGATCTCATCGACGAAAAGCAGGGTCTGGCGGCCGTTGGCGCGCCGCAGCTTGGCCGCCTCGAACACTTTCTTGAGGTCGGCGACGCCTGAGAAGACCGCCGATATCTGCTCGAAGGCAAGGCTGGTCTCACCGGCGAGCAACCTTGCCACCGTGGTCTTGCCGGTGCCAGGCGGCCCCCAGAAGATCATCGAGCCGAGCGAACCGGAGCCGATCAGCCGGGTCAGTGCGCCATCGGGGCCGGTCAGATGCTCCTGGCCGACGACCTCGCCAAGGTTTCTCGGCCGCAGCCTGTCGGCCAGCGGCCGACCGGGCGGCGCCTTTTCCGGTTCGTCAACGCTGAACAGATCGGCCATCTATATCTTCAGGTTGGGGCATGTCTTCAAGTTGCAGCATGACCCTCGCGGGCCGAACTCAGTAGCGTAACACCTGGCGCAGTATCTGCCCGCCGCGCTCGACGGTAAAGCGCCACCAGCGCGTATCCTGCTGGGCAGCCTGCGCCAGCGTCGCGGCGGTGTCGATTGTGGTGCCATTGACCTCGCGCACGATATCGCCCGGCTGGAAGCCGAAATCCGCGGCCGGCGAATCGCGGTTGATGTCGATCACCGTCACGCCCTTGAGATCCGTGCGCAGGCCAAGCTTCTGGGCCAGCCGCGGCGACAGTTCCGCGACCTTGGCGCCCGAGAACGGGCTGCGGCCGTGCAGCGTCACTTCGGATGCTTTCGCCCCTTCCGGTGCGCGCTCCAAGGCGATGTCCATTGCCGCCTGCTTGCCCTTGGTCAGGATCGCGAAATTCGCCTTGGTGCCGATCGACAGCGTCGCCATGCGGTAGTCGAGGGCTTCGATGCTCTCGACCGGCTTGCCATTGACCTGCAGCACGACATCGCCCGGCTTCAACCCCGCCTTGCCCGCCGGGCCCGTAGCGTCGACCGAAGACACCAACGCCCCGGTCGGCTTCTCCATACCGAGCGATTCGGCGATCTGCGGCGTCACCGCTTCGAACTCGGCGCCGATATAAGGACGTTCGAAGAAGTCGAGCCCTGCCTTCGCGGCGTCGGCGAAAGCCCGCACCATATTGGCGGGGATGGCAAAGCCGATGCCGATCGAGCCGCCGCTGCGGCTGTAAATGGCGGTGTTGATGCCGACCAACTGGCCGCCCATGTTGATCAGCGCGCCACCGGAATTGCCGGGATTGATGGCGGCGTCGGTCTGAATGAAATAGCCCGAATCCGAGACGCCGATATGGCTGCGGGCAAGCGCGGAAACGATGCCGCTGGTGGTCGTCTGGCCGACACCGAAGGGATTGCCGATGGCCAGCACCAGATCGCCGACTTCGAGCGCGTCGGAATCGCCGATGGCGATGACCGGGAACGGCTTGTCAGCTTCGATCTTGAGCACGGCGAGATCGAGCGTCTCGTCCTTTAGCATCACCTTGCTGGTGAATTCGCGCCCGTCGGCGGTCGCCACCTTGACCTCGTCGGCATCCTTGATGACATGAAAATTGGTGACGATGACACCGCTCGGATCGACCAGTACGCCCGAACCCAGCGAGGACTGCGCACGCGGCTGCGCGCGGCCGAAAAACTCCTCGAAGAACGGATCGCCTTCGAAGGGCGATGTCACCTTGGCCGTCTGCGAGGCATAGACATTGACTACGGCCGGCGCCGTCTGCTTGACCAGCGGCGCGAACGAAAGTTGCACCTCGTCGCGGCCGAAAGGCACGCGCTTGTCCGGTCCTGAGGTGGCATTCTCACCTTCAACGCCGTGCAGCAGATCGGTCAGCACGTCCGACAGGCCCGGATCGGCGGGCTTCGCGGCGTCTTCAGCGAGAGCCTGCCGGACTGCCGGTGCGGCTGCGAACACCATGAAGGCGCAGAGCATCACAAGGAACAATCGTTTGAGGTGCATTCAGAATCCTCCAGGTCGCCTGCCATTGTCTCGACGATTGTGCAGAATGAAAGGCTAAGGCGATGAAATCGAATTATTTTCGGCAATAACTGGCTACAGCTCCGCCTGCAATCGGATACGGTCTCTACTTCATGAAAAAAGAGCTTGCTTCATTCCGTGACTTTTTGAGAACCGGCAGGTTGGGTCCGATCTCGCCAAGCCTGAAAATGAACGAGGTTGCCGAATTGCTGGGTATTCCGGCACATGCCGATTCGGACTATTGGACTTTCGGAAAGCTCGAAATCTCGTTCGACGAAGAGGCGCCCCATAAGATGAAGTGGCTTCAGATCGAAGAAGCTGGTTACCTCGCAGGTGATTTCGAGGTCTTCACCGATCGGCTTGTGCTTTTACTTGATAATTTCAATGGATACACGAAGCCATCGGACTTCCTGCGGGCGGGCCTGTGGGCGCCTGAAAACGCTACGCTCTTCTACACGGCGTCGCTGCGCGATATCGAACTGAACATCTGCGCCGGTGCCATCCAAATCCACTTCCGCGTTGATGCGGATTTCATCGAAGACCGGGACGCCGAAAAATATCTGGACAGCGTAACAATGTCCAAATTGGTAGGCGATATCGATCATCGAACAAAGATCGACAGCATCTACTCCTACCCGCATCCTGCACTTGAGCAGATATCGGGCGCGATCGATTGGAGACCGATAGACGACCGCAACTACCTCGATCTGGTTGGCAACAGATAACCACGTCGACAACAAAAAGGGGCCCGCAGGCCCCTAAGCTGTTTTCAGAAAATCCGAAGCCTTATGCGGCCGCGGCTTCCTCATTGGTGCCTTCGGCCTCGATGCGGGCGCGGTCGCCGGCGCCCTTGGCCGAGGTGTCGCGATCGACGAATTCGATGACGGCCATCGCGGCATTGTCGCCGTGACGGAAGCCCGCCTTCATGATGCGCAGGTAGCCGCCGTTGCGGGTGGCGTAGCGCGGGGCGATGATGTCGAACAGGCGCTTGACGACGCCTTCATTACCGATCTGGGCGATCACCTGGCGGCGGGCGTGCAAGTCGCCGCGCTTGCCGAGCGTCACCAGCTTCTCGACGATCGGACGCAGGTCCTTCGCCTTCGGCAGGGTGGTGACGATCTGCTCGTGTTCGAGCAGCGACACGGCGAGATTGGCAAACATCGACTTGCGGTGGCTGATGCTGCGGGCGAAGCGGCGGCCTTTGAAACCGTGGCGCATAGCTCTTTTCCTTCTTCAGTTGTTCAAGAGGCCACGGCCTCTGATGGTTTTCCGCATGACCGTCGGATCGAGCGGCTTACGCCGCCGATCCTTGGAATTCATGCTCAATATTGATCTTCGTAACGCTTGGCGAGGTCTTCTATGTTTTCCGGCGGCCAGTCCGGCACTTCCATGCCGAGGTGCAGGCCCATCGCCGCCAAGACTTCCTTGATCTCGTTCAGCGACTTGCGGCCGAAGTTCGGGGTGCGCAGCATCTCGGCTTCGGTCTTCTGGATCAGATCGCCGATGTAGACGATGTTGTCGTTCTTCAGGCAGTTGGCCGAACGCACCGAAAGCTCGAGTTCGTCGACCTTCTTGAGCAGCGCCGGGTTGAAAGCGAGTTCGGTGACGGCTTCCGCCGCGACTTCCTTCTGCGGCTCGTCGAAGTTGACGAACAGGCCCAACTGGTCCTGCAGGATGCGGGCGGCGAAGGCCACCGCATCCTCGCCCGAGATCGAACCGTCGGTCTCGATGGTCATGGTCAGCTTGTCATAATCGAGAACCTGGCCCTCGCGGGTGTTCTCGACCTTGTAGGAGACCTTCTTGACCGGCGAATAGAGGCTGTCGACCGGGATCAGGCCGATCGGCGCGTCCTCGGCGCGGTTGCGCTCGGCCGGCACGTAGCCCTTGCCGGTGTCGACGGTGAACTCCATGCGGATCTCAGCGCCTTCGTCCAGCGTGCAGATGACGTGATCGGGGTTGAGGATCTCGACATCGCCAACCGTCTGGATGTCGCCGGCGAGAACCGCACCCGGTCCCTGCTTGCGCACGACCATGCGCTTGGGGCCATCGCCTTCCATGCGGATGGCGATTTCCTTGATGTTGAGAACGATGTCGGTCACGTCCTCGCGCACGCCGGCGATGGACGAGAATTCATGCAGAACGCCGTCGATCTGCACGGCGGTGACAGCCGCACCGCGCAGCGAAGACAGGAGCACGCGGCGCAGCGCGTTGCCGAGGGTGAGGCCGAAGCCCCGCTCGAGCGGCTCGGCGACCAGCGTGGTCAGCGTCTTCTTCTTCGACGAGAACTCGATCTTGTTCGGCTTGATCAGTTCCTGCCAATTTTTCTGGATCATGATGCTTTCCTTCCGTTGACCCGCCACCATCCAATCGTGGCGGGCGACCTGGAATGCCGCGGAGGAACGCTTTGTGGGCGTTCGCGCGGCGTTCGATACTGTTAGACGCGGCGCTTCTTGCGCGGGCGGCAGCCATTGTGCGGGATCGGCGTCACATCACGGATCGACGTGATGGTGAAGCCGGCCGCCTGCAGGGCGCGCAGCGCCGATTCACGACCGGAGCCAGGTCCGCAGACCTCGACTTCGAGCATGCGCATGCCGTGCTCCTGGGCCTTCTTGGCGACGTCCTCGGCGGCCATCTGGGCCGCGAACGGGGTCGACTTGCGCGAACCCTTGAAGCCCTGGGCACCGGCCGACGACCAGGCAATCGAATTGCCCTGCGCGTCGGTGATGGTGATCATCGTGTTGTTGAAGGTCGAATTGACGTGGGCAACGCCCGACGAGATATTCTTTCGTTCGCGACGGCGAACACGAGCGGCTTCCTTGGCCATGATAGTCCTTTCAGTTGATCTCTACACCGCCGTAATGCCAGCGGCTCCACCTTCGTAAGGGAGTAGGGGAATAGGGCAGTAAGGCAGTAGGGAAATTGATTGCCCGATCCGCGGACCATTCCCTACTGCCTTACTGCCCTATTCCCTTCCCCTGATTACTTCTTCTTGCCGGCGATCGACTTGGCCGGGCCCTTGCGGGTACGCGCATTGGTGTGCGTGCGCTGGCCGCGAACCGGCAGCGAGCGGCGGTGACGCAGGCCGCGGTAGCAGCCGAGGTCCATCAGCCGCTTGATGTTCATCGACACTTCGCGGCGCAGGTCGCCTTCGACCTGATAGTCGCGGTCGATGGTTTCGCGGATCTGCAGCACTTCCGCGTCGGTCAGCTGATTGACGCGGCGCTCGGCCGGGATGCCGACCTTGTCGACGATCTCCTGGGCGAACTTCTTGCCAATGCCATGAATGTACTGAAGCGCGATGACGACGCGCTTGTTGGTCGGAATGTTGACGCCGGCTATACGAGCCATATTCTTCTCTTCTCCATATGGGCCGGCCAACCTTCAAAAACAAGGCAGGCCCGACGCTGTCCAAATTGCCCCGCGTCCGGTGGAGGCCGGCCCTTGCGGGTGTTTCCAGTTCAAAGCAACCGCCTTGCCCTTGCGGACAAGCAAAGTTCACGCCTGATAGGAAGACGGGCCGCCATACCGCAGCGGGCCGCTCCCGTCAAGCTTAATCTTTGAATTCCCTTACCGCGCCTTCGCGGCGGCCGCGAGCACGGTTTCTATCTCGGCGGTTACCGCGTCCATGCTGGCCATGCCATCGACAGTCTTGAGCTTGCCCTTGGCGTAGTAGTAGCCCGTCAGCGGGGCGGTCTTCTTGTAGTACTCCCGCAGACGCTCTTCGAACACCGCGGGGTTGTCATCCTTGCGCACCGGCTGGCCGGCGGCCTTTGCATCTTCGGCGCGCTTGACGATGCGGCCGACCAGGGCCCTGTCGTCGACAACCAGCTCGATGACCGTATCCAGGCCGATACCACGCTCCGAAAGCATCGATTCAACCGCATCGGCTTGCACCAGCGTGCGCGGGTAGCCGTCGAGGATGAATCCCTTGGCGCAGTCTGCCTGGTCGATTCGCTCGGCAACGATGGCGTTGACGATGGCGTCGGACACCAGTTCACCGGCATCCATCACCGCCTTGGCACGCTTACCGACTTCGGTACCGGCCTGCACGGCGGCACGCAGCATGTCTCCCGTCGAAAGCTGGGGTATGCCGTGTTTCTCTACCAGTCTTTGTGCTTGTGTCCCCTTGCCCGCCCCCGGCGGCCCAAGCAAAATCAACCTCATCTGGCTTTCTTCCCCCCGCGCAGCTTCGACTTCTTGATCAGGCCTTCATACTGGTGCGCGATCAGGTGACCCTGAATCTGCGCAACCGTATCGAGCGTGACACTGACCACGATCAGAAGCGATGTGCCACCAAGGTAGAATGGTACGCCAGTCGCCGAGATCAGGAACTCCGGCAGCAGACACACCAGCACCAGATAGATGGCGCCGACGACGGTGATGCGGGTGAGAACGTAATCGATATAATCGGCGGTGCGCTCGCCCGGACGATAGCCCGGGATGAAGCCCGAATGCTTCTTGAGCTGGTCGGCGGTGTCCTTCGGGTTGAAGACAATCGCAGTGTAGAAGAAGGCGAAGAACACGATCATCGCCGCATAGAATGCCATGTAGAGCGGCTGGCCGTGGCCAAGCGAGGCCAGGATGGTGCTCGCCCAGGCCGGCATATTGGTCGTCTGCGAGAAGCCGGCGATGGTGGCCGGCAGCAAGAGCAGCGACGAAGCGAAGATTGGCGGAATGACGCCCGACGTATTGAGCTTGAGCGGCAAATGCGAGGTGTCGCCCTGGAACATGCGATTGCCGACCTGACGCTTCGGGTATTGGATCAGCAGGCGGCGCTGGGCGCGCTCGAAGAACACGATGAGCGCGATGACGACGATGGCCAGAACGATGATCGCCAGGATCAGGCCGGTTGACAGGGCGCCGGTGCGGCCGAGTTCCAGCGTGCCGGAAATGGCATGTGGCAGGCCGGCGACGATGCCTGAGAAGATGATCAGCGAAATGCCGTTGCCGATGCCGCGCGCGGTGATCTGCTCACCAAGCCACATCAGGAACATGGTGCCGCCGACCAGCGTGACGACGGTCGAGATGCGGAAGAACATGCCGGGATCGCTGACGATGCCGTTGCCGTTCTCAAGCCCCACCGAAATGCCGTAGGCCTGCACCAGCGCGAGCAGCACGGTGCCGTAGCGCGTGTACTGGTTGATGACCTTGCGGCCCTGTTCGCCTTCTTTTTTCAGCGCTTCCAGCGACGGGATGACCGACGTCATCAGCTGCATGATGATGGAGGCGGAGATGTAGGGCATGATGCCGAGCGCAAAGATCGCCATGCGCTGCACGGCACCGCCGGCGAACATGTTGAACATGCCAAGCACGCCCTTGCTCTGCGAGGAGAAGGCATGGGCGAAAGCGTCTGGATTGATACCGGGAAGCGGAATGTAGGTGCCGAGGCGATAGACGAGCAACGCGCCGATGGTGAACCAGATGCGTTTCTTCAGGTCCTCCGCCTTGGCGAAGGCCGAGAAATTCAGATTCGAGGCTAGTTGTTCAGCAGCCGAAGCCATACCTGATTCTCCGCTTGGTAACGCTTGATGGCCCGTGAGGTCAGGCGGCGCGTTTCACCGAAGCTCACGAGATAAGCTCCGGGCTGTAAACATGCAAGCGGCCGCGTTGACGCGGCCGCCTAATTGAGCAGATCAAAGCGCAATCGTGAGTAAAAACAAATCCCACTCTTGCCGATCGCGCTTCAAATTGCCGTTACTCGGCAGCTGCCTTTTCGGGCAACTTGACCGAACCGCCGGCCCTCTCGATCTTCTCGATCGCGGCCTTGGAGGCACCGGCGACGTCGAAGGTCAGCTTGGCTTTGAGTTCGCCATCCGACAGCACGCGCACGCCGTCCTTGACGCGGCGGATGACACCGGCGGCGACAAGCGCCTCGGCCGTCACGGTTGCCTTGGCATCAAGCTTCTTGGCATCGACGGCTTCCTGGATGCGGGCCAGCGAAACGACAACGAAGCTCTTGGCGAAGATGTTGTTGAAGCCACGCTTCGGCAGGCGCCGATAGAGCGGCATCTGGCCACCCTCGAAGCCGTTGACGGCGACGCCGGAGCGCGCCTTCTGGCCCTTGACGCCGCGACCGGCGGTCTTACCCGAGCCGGAACCGATGCCCCGGCCGAGACGCTTCTTGGAATGCGTCGCGCCGTCCTTGTCACGCAGATCGTTGAGTTTCATCTTACTTCTCCTGCGCTTTGGGTCAGCCCTCGTCCACAACGCGGACGAGATGATGAACGGCAGCGATCATGCCGCGCACGGAAGGCGTATCTTCCAGCGTGCGCTGCTTGTGCATCTTGTTGAGGCCGAGGCCGACCAGCGTCGCGCGCTGTTCCTTCGGACGGCGGATCGGCGAACCGATCTGCTCAACGGTGATGGTCTTGGTTGCTTTCTTGGCCATGGTCAAAATCCCTGGTCAGATCGACTATTCTTCAGCCGCGACGGCGGTGCCGCGGCGGGCCTGAAGGGTCGAATACTTGATGCCGCGCGCGGCAGCCACATCCTTGGGATGCATCTGGCTCTTCAGCGCGTCGAAGGTGGCGCGAACCATGTTGTACGGGTTCGACGAACCCATCGACTTGGCGACCACGTCATGCATGCCGAGCGTCTCAAAGACGGCGCGCATCGGGCCGCCGGCGATGATGCCGGTACCCTGCTTGGCGGCGCGCAACAGCACGCGTCCGGCGCCCCAACGTCCCTCGACGTCGTGGTGCAGCGTGCGGCCCGAGCGCAGCGGCACGAAGATCATGTCGCGCTTTGCCGACTCGGTTGCCTTGCGGATCGCTTCCGGCACTTCGCGCGCCTTGCCATGACCGAAGCCGACGCGGCCCTTCTGGTCGCCGACGACGACGAGTGCGGCGAAGCCGAAGCGGCGGCCACCCTTGACGACCTTGGCGACGCGGTTGATGTGGACCAGCTTGTCCACCATGCCGTCGTCACGCTCTTCGCGCTCACGCTCGCGGCCGCGGCCGCCTTCCCTACGTTCCTGTGCCATATCCTGTTCCTTGTTCTTTTCCGGAAGCACGGGTTGCTGATTGCCGGTGCCGCTTTGGGTCGCCGACGGTGAAAGTCATTCTCAGAAGCTCAGGCCCCCTTCGCGAGCAGCTTCGGCCAGCGCCTTGACGCGACCGTGATAGATATACGGGCCACGGTCGAAGACGACTTCCTTGACGCCGGCCTTGGTGGCGCGCTCGGCGATCAGCTTGCCGATCGCGGCGGCGGCAGCGGTATCGGCCCCGGTCTTGAGCGAACCCTTGAGATCCTTCTCCAGCGTCGAGGCAGCGGCGATGGTGTGGCCCTTGGCGTCGTCGATGACCTGCACGTAGATATTCTTCGAGGTGCGGTGAACCGACAGACGCGGACGCTCGCCGGCGACTTTCCTGATCTGACGGCGCACGCGCTGTGCGCGGCGCTGTGTGGCTTCCTTGCTACCCATAATGGTCTTCCTTGCCTTCAAAAATCGGGGGCCGCCATATGCGGTAGGCGAAACCGCCTCCCGCGACCGCTCCCCGCGGCGTTACACTTCTTTGGCTTGGTCTTTTCCGAAAAGTCTGCAACTTTTCGGGGGCCAAGCCCACTACTTCTTCTTGCCTTCCTTGCGGACGATCTTCTCGCCAGCGTAGCGGACACCCTTGCCCTTGTAAGGCTCGGGACCACGGTACTCGCGGATCTCCGCGGCGACCTGGCCGACCTGCTGCTTGTCGATGCCGGTCACGGTGATTTCCGTCGGCTTCGGCACGGCGATCGTGACACCAGCCGGCGTCTCATAGACGACGTCGTGGCTGAAGCCAAGGGCGAGTTGCAGGTTCTTGCCCTGCATGGCGGCGCGATAGCCGACGCCGGTGATCTCGAGCTTCTTTTCGAAGCCGTCCTTGACGCCATGCAGGATGTTGACGATCTGCGTGCGCGACATGCCCCACTTGGAGCGGGCCGTCTTGGTCTGGTCGCGCGGCTGGACAGCGATCTCGCTGCCTTCCATCTTGACCAGGACTTCGTCGTTCACCACGAACTTCAGCTCGCCCTTGGGGCCCTTCGCCGTCACGGTCTGGCCGTTGACGGTCGCGGTCACGCCCTGCGGCAGCGAAACGGGTTTCTTTCCAATACGAGACATTTTGTTGTCCTCGTCACTTCTCTTGTTTCAGGTCTCTGTCTTCGGAACGATCCGAAGACCGGATTCCACTTTGCGGTCAGCTGCCAGATCAGAAGATCTGGCAGAGGATCTCGCCACCGACGTTCTGTTCGCGTGCTTCGTGGTCGGCCATCACGCCCTTCGGTGTCGAAAGGATGGCGATGCCGAGGCCGTTGGCGACGTGCGGGATCGACTTGGCCGAGACGTAAACGCGGCGGCCCGGCTTCGAGACGCGGGCGATTTCGCGCACGACCGGCGCACCGTCGAAATACTTCAGCTCGATTTCGATTTCGGACTTGCCGTTGTCGAAGTCGGTCTGGCTGTAGTCGCGGATATAGCCTTCAGCCTTCAGCACGTCGAGGACGCGGGTGCGCAGACGCGAGGCCGGGGTCGAGACACTCGACTTCTTGCGGCCGTAGGCGTTGCGGATGCGGGTCAGCATATCGCCGAGAGGATCGCTCAATGACATGTTATGTCCTCCTTACCAGCTCGACTTGACCAGGCCCGGGATCTGGCCGTTATTGCCGAGATCACGAAGCGCGATGCGCGATACTTTGAGCTTGCGATAGTAGGCACGCGGACGGCCGGTGACTTCGCAGCGGTTGCGGATGCGGATCTTGGCCGAGTTGCGCGGCAGGGCAGCAAGCTTGAGCTGAGCGCGGAAGCGCTCCTCCATCGGCTTGGACTGATCCATGATGATCGCCTTCAGCGCAGCGCGCTTGGGACCGTACTGGTCGGCAAGCTTGCGGCGCCTGTTGTTCTTCTCGACTGAGCTGGTCTTTGCCATTTCAGATTTTTCCTTTTCTCGCTGCCGTTACTGGCGGAAGGGGAAGTTGAAGGCCTTGAGCAATGCCCTGGCTTCGTCGTCCGTCTTCGCAGTCGTACAAACGATGACGTCCATGCCCCAGATCTGATCGACCTTGTCGTAGTTGATCTCCGGGAACACGATGTGCTCCTTGATGCCCATGGCGTAGTTGCCACGGCCATCGAAGCTCTTGGGGTTCAGTCCGCGGAAGTCGCGGACGCGCGGCAGCGCGATGTTCACGAGGCGGTCGAGGAACTCGTACATACGTTCCTTGCGCAGCGTGACCTTGGCGCCGATCGGCATGTTCTCGCGGACCTTGAAGCCAGCGATGGAATTGCGGGCGCGGGTGACGACGGCCTTCTGGCCGGCGATCATTGCCAGGTCTTCGGCCGCGACCGAAGGCTTCTTGGAATCGGCGGTCGCTTCGCCGACGCCCATGTTCAGCACGATCTTGTCGAGGCGCGGAACCTGCATGTCGTTGTCGTAGCCGAACTGCTCCTGCAGCGCCTTGCGGATGGTCTCGTTGTAGACCTGCTTCAGGCGCGGCGTGTTGGCGGCAGTCGCCTGCTTGGTTTGAGACTTAGCCATTGATGACTTCTCCCGAGCGCTTGGCGACGCGCACTTTCTTGCCGTCCTTCTGGAAGGTGAAACCAACGCGGGTCGGCTTGCCATCCTTGGGGTCGGCCAGCGCGATGTTCGACAGATTGATCGGCGCTTCCTTGGTGATGATCCCGCCCTCTTGGGACTGGGTCTGCTTCTGGTGACGACGGATCATGTTGACGCCGCGCACCAGCGCGGTGTCATCCTTCGGCTGAACCGAGAGGACTTCGCCCGAACGGCCCTTGTCCTTACCGGCAAGCACGACGACCTTGTCGCCTTTTCTGATCTTTTGCATTGGTCCGGCTCCTTACAGCACTTCAGGCGCGAGCGAGATGATCTTCATGTGGTTCTTGGCGCGGAGTTCGCGCGGAACCGGTCCGAAGATACGCGTGCCGATCGGCTCTTTCTTGTTGTCGACGAGAACGGCCGCGTTCTTGTCGAAACGGATCACGCTGCCGTCCGGGCGGCGGATGTCCTTGGCCGTGCGAACCACGACCGCCTTCATCACATCGCCCTTCTTAACGCGGCCGCGCGGAATGGCTTCCTTGATCGACACCACGATGATGTCGCCCACAGAAGCGTATTTCCGCTTCGAGCCGCCCAGCACCTTGATGCACATGACACGACGCGCGCCGGAATTATCCGCGACGTCGAGGTTTGTTTGCATCTGAATCATGACTGGCCGCCTTCTTCTTTTCTAACGGGACGGGCTCGAAGCCCCTCCCCGGTCTGTCCAAAATTCGTTGTTTACGCCCAGAGGTCAGGCTTGGTCCGAAGACACGACGATCCAGCGCTTGTCCTTGGAAATCGGCTTCGATTCCTGGATGAACACCTGATCACCAACCTTATGGGCGTTGTTCTCGTCGTGCGCCTTGTACTTCTTGGTCATGCGCACGGTCTTCTTCATCACGGGATGCGTGAAGCGCCGTTCGACCTTGACGACAACCGTCTTCTCGTTCTTGTCGCTGACGACGGTGCCCTGCAGAATGCGCTTTGGCATGGTTTTCGTCCTTAAGCCTTCTTGGCCGCGGACTTTTCCGCAGCGATGGTCTTGATACGCGCAATGTCCTTGCGGACCTGCCTCACGCGCGCGGTCTTCTCGAGCTGGCCGGTGGCCTTCTGGAAGCGCAGGTTGAACTGCTCCTTCTTCAGGCTGGCCAGGTCGTCGGTCAGCTGGTCCTGGGTCTTGGTCCGGATGTCTTCGGCTTTCATGATCAGCCCGTCCTTATTCTGCGATGCGCTGTACGAAGCGCGTCCTGACCGAGAGCTTGGCCGCGCCGAGACGCAGCGCCTCACGGGCGGTTTCTTCACTGACGCCGTCGATCTCGAACATGATGCGGCCCGGCTTGACGCGCGCCGCCCAATAGTCGACCGCGCCCTTGCCCTTGCCCATGCGGACTTCGGTCGGCTTCGACGTGACCGGCAGATCCGGGAAAATACGGATCCAGACGCGGCCAGCACGCTTCATTTCGCGAGTGATCGCGCGGCGGGCCGCCTCGATCTCACGCGCGGTGACGCGGTTCGGCTCAAGCGCCTTCAGCCCGAAACCACCGAAATCCAGATTGGTGCCGCCCTTTGCGGTACCATGGATGCGGCCCTTGAACTGCTTGCGGAACTTTGTGCGCTTTGGCTGCAGCATCGTTCTAACTCCAAATTCCTAAATGTCTCAGGCGTTCTCGCGACGACGACCGCGTTCGCGCTCGCCACCACCGCCGCCATGCGAATGATCACCCTCGGTGGCGCGACGCTCCGAAGCCATCGGGTCGTGCTCGAGGATCTCGCCCTTGAACACCCAGACCTTGACGCCGCAGATGCCGTAAGCCGTATTCGCCTCGGCCGTGCCGTAGTCGACATCGGCGCGCAGCGTGTGCAGCGGCACGCGGCCTTCGCGGTACCATTCCATGCGCGCGATTTCGGCGCCGCCGAGACGGCCCGAGCAGTTGATGCGGATGCCTTCGGCACCGAGACGCATCGCCGACTGCACGGCGCGCTTCATGGCGCGGCGGAACGCGATGCGGCGCTCGAGCTGCTGGGCGATCGACTGGGCGACCAGGGTCGCATCGATTTCCGGCTTGCGCACCTCGACGATGTTGAGGTGCGTCTCGGACTTCGTCATCTCCATCAGCTTCTTGCGAAGCTTTTCGATGTCGGCGCCCTTCTTGCCGATGATCAGGCCCGGGCGCGCGGCATGGATGGTGACGCGGCACTTCTTGTGCGGGCGCTCGATCACGACCTTCGAGATCGCGGCCTGCTTGAGTTCCTTCTCAAGATACTTGCGGATCTTGATGTCCTCATGCAGCAGCTTGCCGTACTCGCCGGTGTTCGCGAACCAGCGCGAATCCCAGGTGCGGTTGATGCCGAGGCGAAGACCGATCGGATTGACTTTCTGGCCCATTATGCGGCCTCCCCTTTTTCTTCGACTTCACGAACGACGATCGTGAGGTGCGAGAACGGCTTCTCGATACGGCTGGCGCGACCGCGGCCACGAGCGTGGAACCGCTTCATGACGATCGACTTGCCGACATAGGCTTCCGCCACGATCAGCGCATCGACGTCGAGGTCGTGGTTGTTTTCCGCGTTGGCGATCGCCGACTCCAAGGTCTTCTTGACCGTGCCGGAAATCCGCTTGGCCGAGAATTCCAGGTCGGAAAGCGCTGTCGCGACCTTCTTGCCGCGGATCAGCGCGGCAACCAGGTTCAGCTTCTGCGGGCTGATACGGATCGTGCGCAGAACGGCGCGCGCTTCGTTGTCAGCAAGACTGCGCGGAGCTTTGGCCTTGCCCATGATTATTTCCTCTTCGCCTTCTTATCCGCGCCGTGACCGTAGTAGGTCCGCGTCGGAGCGAATTCACCGAACTTGTGACCGACCATGTCCTCGTTCACGGAGACGGGAACATGCTTCTGGCCGTTGTAGACACCGAAGGTGAAGCCGACGAACTGCGGCAGGATGGTGGAGCGACGGCTCCACATCTTGATCACCTCATTGCGACCACCTTCACGAACCTTGTCCACCTTCTTGAGAAGGTAGCCGTCGATGAAGGGGCCTTTCCAAATAGAACGAGTCACTTGGCGTTACCTCTTCTTAGCTCTTGCGCTGATGGCGCGAGCGCAGGATGAACTTGTCGGTCGCCTTGTTGGACCGCGTCTTCTTGCCCTTGGTCGGCTTGCCCCACGGGGAAACCGGATGGCGACCACCGGAGGTGCGGCCTTCGCCGCCGCCGTGCGGGTGGTCAACCGGGTTCATGGTCACGCCGCGATTGTGCGGACGCTTGCCGCGCCAAACCGTGCGACCGGCCTTGCCGTCGTTGATGTTGCCGTGGTCGGGGTTCGACACGGCACCGACGGTGGCCATGCAGGAGCCGTGAACGACACGCTGCTCGCCCGAGTTGAGGCGCAGGATCGCCATGCCCTGGTCGCGGCCGACGAGCTGGGCGTAACCGCCAGCCGAACGGGCAACCTGGCCACCCTTGCCCGGCTTCAGCTCGATGTTGTGGACGATCGTGCCGACCGGCATCGCGGCTAACGGCATCGCATTGCCCGGCTTCACGTCGACCGCTTCGCCAGCCACGATCTTGTCGCCGGCGGCAAGGCGCTGCGGGGCGATGATGTAGGACAGCTCGCCATCGTCATACTTGATCAGTGCGATGAAGGCGGTGCGGTTCGGATCGTATTCAATGCGCTCGACCGTGCCGACGACGTCGAACTTGCGGCGCTTGAAGTCGATGATGCGGTACGAACGCTTGTGACCACCACCGATGAAACGGGCGGTGATGCGGCCGTAGTTGTTGCGGCCGCCCGACTTGGTCAGGCCTTCGGTCAGACCCTTGACGGGTTTGCCCTTGTAGAGGCCCGAGCGGTCGACGATGACCAGCTGGCGGGTGCTCGGCGTTACCGGGTTGAATTTTTTCAGTGCCATGTTCTTGTCCTCGCGGCCTTGCTCAGAGACCCGTCGCGACGTCGATCGACTGGCCGTCGGCCAGCGTCACAACCGCCTTCTTGACGTCGCTCTGGCGGCCGATCGTGCCGCGGAAGCGCTTGATCTTGCCCTTGCGGACAAGCGTGTTCACGGCCATCACCTTGACGCCGAACAGCGCTTCGACGGCGGCCTTGATTTCCGGCTTCGACGCCTTCTTGGCGACGTTGAAGACGACCTGGTTCTGCTCGGAAGCCATGGTCGACTTTTCGGTGATCGCCGGGCTGACGATCACGTCGTAGTGACGAAGGTCGGTCATTTAAAGCGCTCCTCGAGAGCCTCGACGGCGGCCTTCGAAAGGACCAGCGTGCCGCGGCGCAGAATGTCGTAGACGTTGATGCCCTGGATGGGCAGCACGTCGATGTTGGGGATGTTGGTCGCGGCCAGCTTGAAGTTCTGGTCAAGCTCGGCGCCACCAATCACCAGGGCGTTGGTCAGGCCCAGCGTCGCGAAATTCGCGACCAGTGCCTTGGTCTTGGCCTCGGTCAGCTTCAGCTCGTCGATGACGATGATCGAAGCGCTCTTGGCCTTGGCCGAGAGGGCGTGCTTGAGGCCAAGCGCGCGAACCTTCTTCGGCAAATCGTGCTCGTGGCTGCGAACGACCGGGCCGTGGGCCTTGCCGCCGCCGCGGAACTGCGGAGCGCGTGCGGAGTGGTGACGGGCGCGGCCCGTACCCTTCTGCTTGTACATCTTGGCGCCGGTGCGCGCGATTTCGGCGCGACCCTTGGCCTTGTGCGTGCCCTGCTGCTTCTTGGCAAGCTGCCAGCGCACGACGCGCTGCAGGATGTCCTCGCGCGGATCAAGGCCGAAAATCTCCTCGGAGAGTTCCACCTTGCCGGCGTCCTTGCCGCCAAGCGTTGTGATCTTGAGATCCATTATTCCGCTCCCTCTGTGGCCGGAGCCTCATTCTTCGTGGCGACGCGGATCGCGGCAGGCTTCGGCGCATTGGCCGGAAGCGCAACCTTGGCAGCGTCGCGAACCAGGATCCAGGCACCCTTGGTGCCGGGAACCGCGCCGCGGATCAGGATCAGGCCGCGATCAGCATCGGTCGAAACGATCTCGACGTTCTGCGTGGTGACGCGGGTGTCGCCCATGTGGCCGGCCATCTTCTTGCCCTTGAACACCTTGCCGGGGTCCTGGCGCTGGCCGGTCGAGCCGTGCGTACGGTGCGAGACCGAGTTACCGTGGGTCGCGCGGCCACCACCCATGTGGTGACGCTTGATGACGCCCTGAAAACCCTTGCCGATCGTCGTGCCGGTGACGTCGACCTTCTGGCCGGCGACAAAGTGCTCGACCGTGATCTCGGCGCCGACATCGATCATGTTGTCGGCGGAGACGCGGAACTCGGCGAGCTTCGCCTTCGGCTCGACGGAAGCGGTCGCGAAATGGCCGCGCATCGCCTTCGACGTGTTCTTCACCTTGGCAAAGCCAACGCCGAGCTGAACGGCGGTGTAGCCATTCTTCTCCTGCGTGCGCTGTGCCACGACCTGGCAGTTCTCCATCTGGAGAACGGTGACGGGAACATGTTCCCCGGCATCGTTATAGATGCGGGTCATTCCCACCTTCTTTGCAATCACACCTGAACGCATCGGTTCAATTCCTTTAGAGTTCCGGGCCAGGGGCACCGCCCCTTACCGCGCTCTCATTCCCTTAGAGCTTGATCTCGACGTCGACGCCGGCGGCCAGATCGAGCTTCATCAAAGCATCGACGGTCTGCGGGGTCGGATCGACGATGTCGAGCAGACGCTTGTGCGTGCGCATCTCGAACTGCTCGCGGCTCTTCTTGTCGACGTGGGGCGACCGGTTAACCGTGAATTTTTCGATCCGCGTCGGCAGCGGAATGGGGCCGCGTACGTTGGCGCCGGTGCGCTTGGCCGTCGACACGATTTCGCGCGTCGAGGCGTCGAGCACCCGGTGGTCAAACGCCTTCAGGCGGATGCGGATATTCTGTCCGTTCATGCGTCACTTCCTTGTTCTGGCGCGGCGCGGGCAACTACCGCGCCCGCGACAGATCGGTTTAAGTCCAAATTACTCTTTGATGGTGACGACGATGCCGGCACCGACGGTGCGGCCGCCTTCACGGATGGCGAAGCGCAGCTTCTCTTCCATGGCGATCGGCACGATCAGCTCGACATCGACCGTGATGTTGTCGCCGGGCATCACCATCTCGGTGCCGGCCGGTAGCGACACGATGCCGGTCACGTCGGTCGTGCGGAAGTAGAACTGCGGACGGTAGTTGGTGAAGAACGGCGTGTGACGGCCACCCTCGTCCTTGGTCAGGATGTAGGCTTCGGCCACGAACTTCTTGTGCGGCTTCACCGTGCCGGGCTTGGCCAGAACCTGGCCGCGCTCGACGCCTTCACGATCAACGCCGCGCAGCAGCGCGCCGATGTTGTCGCCGGCCTGGCCCTGGTCGAGCAGCTTGCGGAACATCTCGACGCCCGTGCAGGTCGTCTTGGTCGTCGGACGGATGCCGATGATTTCCAATTCCTCGCCGACCTTGACCACGCCGCGCTCGACGCGGCCGGTCACCACCGTGCCGCGGCCCGAGATCGAGAACACGTCCTCGATCGGCATCAGGAACGGCTTGTCGAGCGGACGAACCGGCGTCGGGATGTAGGCGTCGACCTGAGCCATCAGCTCGCGGATCGCATCCTCGCCGATCGTCTTGTTCGAATCCTCGAGCGCGGCCAAGGCCGAACCCTTGACGATCGGAATGTCGTCGCCGGGGAATTCGTTCTTCGACAGCAGCTCGCGCACCTCGAGCTCGACCAGTTCCAGCAGCTCGGCGTCATCGACCTGGTCGACCTTGTTCAAAAACACCACGATCGACGGCACGCCGACCTGACGGGCCAGCAGAATGTGCTCGCGGGTCTGCGGCATCGGGCCGTCGGCGGCCGACACCACCAGGATCGCACCGTCCATCTGCGCCGCACCGGTGATCATGTTCTTCACATAGTCGGCGTGGCCGGGGCAGTCGACGTGGGCATAGTGGCGGTTGGCCGTCTCGTATTCGACGTGAGCCGTCGAGATCGTGATGCCGCGCGCCTTCTCTTCGGGCGCCGCATCGATCTGGTCGTAGCGCTTGTATTCGCCAAAATACTTCGTGATCGCCGCCGTCAGCGACGTCTTGCCATGGTCAACGTGACCAATCGTGCCGATGTTCACATGAGGCTTAGTGCGCTCGAATTTACCTTTTGCCATGTGATGTCTCCATTTCCTGCTCGCCCATGCGGGCTTTGAATTGCGTTATCGCGGCAGCTCTTTCGAGTTACGCGTATTTCTTCTGGACTTCCTGGGCGACTGCGGTCGGGACCGGCTCGTAGTGGTCGAACTGCATCGTGTAGGCCGCGCGGCCCTGGCTCATCGAGCGCAGGTTGTCGACGTACTTGAACATATTGGCGAGCGGCACCATCGCATTGATGACCACGGCCACGCCACGTGCTTCCTGGCCCTGGATCTGGCCACGGCGGCCGTTCAGGTCACCAATGACGCTGCCGACGTAATCTTCCGGCGTCACGACCTCGACCTTCATGATCGGCTCGAGCAACTGCACGCCAAGCTTGGGTGCGGCTTCGCGGAAGCAGGCGCGGGAAGCGATTTCGAAGGCCAGGACCGAGGAGTCGACGTCGTGGTAGGCGCCGTCGATCAGCGTCGCCCTGACGCCGATCATCGGGAAGCCCGCGAACGGACCCGCGCCCATGACGCTCTGAATGCCCTTTTCGACGCCCGGAATGTATTCCTTCGGAACCGCGCCGCCGACGATCTTGGACTCGAACACGAAGTCTTCGCTCTCCGAATTCGGCTCGAACAGAACCTTGACGCGGGCGAACTGACCGGTACCGCCGGTCTGCTTCTTGTGGGTGTAGTCCTGCTCGTGCTTGCGGGTGATCGTCTCGCGATAGGCCACCTGCGGCGCGCCGACATTGGCCTCGACCTTGAACTCACGGCGCATGCGGTCGACGATGATGTCGAGGTGCAGTTCGCCCATGCCGGAGATGATGGTCTGGCCGCTTTCCTCATCGGTCTTGACGCGGAAGGACGGATCCTCGGCAGCCAGGCGATGGAGCGCGAGGCCCATCTTTTCCTGGTCGTTCTTGGTCTTCGGCTCGATCGCGATCTGGATGACCGGATCCGGGAATTCCATGCGCTCGAGGATGACCGGATGCAGCGGATCGCAAAGCGTGTCGCCGGTGGTCGTGTCCTTGAGGCCCGCCAGGGCGACGATGTCGCCGGCGAAAGCTTCTTCGACGTCGGCGCGCGAATTCGCATGCATCTGCAGCATGCGGCCGATGCGCTCCTTCTTGCCCTTGACGGTGTTGTCGACAGAGATGCCCTTCGAGAGCTTGCCCGAATAGATGCGGGCGAAGGTCAGCGAACCGACGAACGGGTCGTTCATGATCTTGAAGGCGAGCATCGACAGCGGCTCGTCGTCAACGGCATGACGCTCGATCTCGGCATCGGTCTTGGCATCGACGCCCTTGATGGCGGGTACGTCCGCCGGCGACGGCAGGTACTCGACGACGGCGTCGAGCAGCGGCTGCACGCCCTTGTTCTTGAAAGCCGAGCCGCAGAACATCGGGAAGAACTTGACCGCGATCGTGCCCTTGCGGATCAGCGAACGGATCTCGTCATTCGACGGCATCTTGCCCTCGAGGTAGTTCTCGAGTGCCGTCTCGTCCATTTCGACGGCGGCTTCGATCATCTTCTCGCGATATTCCTCGGCACGATCCTTGAGGTCGGCTGGGATCTCGACGACGTCCCAGGCAGCGCCCAGGGTCTCATCGCGCCAGACCAGCGCGTTCATCTCGACGAGGTCGACAACGCCCTTGAACTCGGTCTCGGCGCCGATCGGCAGCTGCATGACGACAGCCTGCGCACCGAGGCGCGAGCCGATCATCTCGACTGAGCGGTAGAAGTCAGCGCCGATCTTGTCCATCTTGTTGCAGAAGATCATGCGCGGCACGCGGTACTTGTCGGCCTGACGCCAGACGGTTTCCGTCTGCGGCTCGACACCGGCGTTGGCGTCGAGCAGCGCGATGGCGCCGTCGAGCACGCGCAGCGAACGCTCGACCTCGATGGTGAAGTCGACGTGTCCGGGGGTGTCGATGATGTTGAAGCGGCGCATCTTGCCGTCACGGCCCTTCCAGAAGGTCGTGGTCGCGGCGGACGTGATGGTGATGCCGCGTTCCTGCTCCTGCTCCATCCAGTCCATGGTCGCAGCGCCGTCGTGCACTTCGCCGATCTTGTGCGACTTGCCCGTGTAATAGAGGACGCGCTCGGTGGTCGTCGTCTTGCCGGCGTCAATATGCGCCATGATACCGAAATTGCGGTAGTCTTCGATTTTGTATTCGCGGGCCATCGTAGCTGCCTCTCAGTCCTGTTCGCGCTTTACCAGCGGTAGTGTGCGAAAGCGCGGTTGGCTTCAGCCATCTTGTGGGTGTCTTCACGCTTCTTGACGGCCGTGCCGCGGTTGTTGGCCGCATCCATCAGCTCGCCGGAGAGGCGGTCGACCATGGTGGTCTCGTTGCGGTTGCGAGCAGCCGCGATCAGCCAACGGATGGCCAGCGCCTGGCGACGCTCGGGACGCACGTCGACCGGAACCTGGTAGGTGGCGCCGCCGACGCGACGCGAACGCACCTCCACATGCGGCGCGACATTGTCGAGCGCCTGATGGAAGACGGTGACCGGCTCCTGCTTGGTCTTCGACTGAACCTGGTCGAGCGCGCCGTAGACGATGGTCTCGGCGACCGACTTCTTGCCGTCATACATGACGGCGTTCATGAACTTGGTAACGATCAGATCGCCGAACTTCGGGTCCGGATTGATCTCACGCTTTTCTGCACTGTGACGACGGGACATGGCTTTTGTCTCTCAATCTCTCATAGCCTGGCGCGCTCAAAACAGCGCCGAAGCCGGAAAACCTTACTTCGGACGCTTCGCACCGTACTTCGAACGGCGCTGCTTGCGGTTCTTCACACCCTGCGTGTCGAGCACGCCGCGGATGATGTGGTAACGGACGCCCGGAAGGTCCTTGACGCGGCCGCCGCGGATCATGACCACGGAGTGCTCCTGAAGGTTGTGACCTTCGCCGGGGATGTAACCGATCACCTCGAAACCATTGGTCAGGCGGATCTTGGCCACCTTGCGCAGCGCCGAGTTCGGCTTCTTCGGCGTCGTCGTGTAGACGCGCGTGCAGACGCCCCGCTTCTGCGGGTTCTGCTGCATGGCCGGGACCTTGTTGCGCTTCACCGGCGCAATGCGCGGCTTGCGGATCAGCTGGTTGACGGTAGGCATTAAACCCTCTTGTCTCTCAATTCCGTGTCTCGCCCGGTCAGGGCCGCTCAAAGCGTCATTTCCATACGCAAATTCGGGCCACAAACCGCGCCTCGCGGTCCTGCCCGAACAAATCGCAGAGGAAGCGGAAGCCGCTTCATGCACGCCGGAAATGTCTTTTCGCTCGTAAGATGAACCCTGTTTGAAGCAAACTCCAAAGCGTGTCGCTTCGGAAAGGAGAGCCTCACATCGGTTCTGACTGGCCGGCTTCTACTCGCAAGCCCGCGAAGCGTCAACCCCGCAACGGCAAATATTGCATTGAAGCCGGGGCTTGGCAGCCATGCGAAAACCGCATGTAATTTTCTTTCGCCAATTTGCAAGGGCGAGGAAGAAAGTGACCGGCTTCCGGCTGTCGCGCGGCCCTGCTTCATGCGAAAAGGCCGCCTGAGCACTCAAAGTCCCTCATACGGCCCTTGCCAGGAGGAATCAGCCCGTGAACGACAATGAAGAACGCCCGGTCACCATCATCACCGGCCGGGTGTGGAAGCGCAAAGGCGGCAAGGCGGAAGGCGTGCATGTCATGCTTGTCGCGCCCGACGACGATTCGGCGGTGCGCCGCGCCCTCGAATCGCTCGCCGCGGAAGGTTATGCCGAGGCCGAGCTCGACCAGATCGGCGACATGGACGGCGTGCCTGACGAGGAGCCGCACCTTTCAGCCTACCAGGGCGCGCTCGAAGGCGAAGTGTCGATCGTTACTTTCGACGAGCCGATATGAGAATCAAGTCCGGACGCGGCTGATGTCGGCTGGACAGACGCTCTACCGCAAGTTACCCGGCCGTCTTCTCGCGCATAGAAAAATCTGCCATTCCCATTCCGGAGCACACATGTCCTCGACCAATAATCCCATCAAGCTCGGCATCATCGGCGTCGGCAAGATCGTGCGCGACCAGCACCTGCCGGCCCTGGCGAAGGACCAGGCCTACCGCCTCGCCGCCGCAGCAAGCCGGCATGGCAGGGTCGACGGCATCCCGAATTTTCCCACCATCGAGGCGATGCTCGACGCGGTGCCGGAGCTCGACGCCGTATCGCTCTGCATGCCGCCGCAATTCCGCTACGATGCCGCCCGCACCGCACTCGAGGCCAAGAAACATGTCTTCCTCGAAAAGCCGCCGGGCGCCACGGTCAGCGAGGTCGAGGACCTGAAGGTGCTGGCTGCAAAGCAGGGTGTTTCCCTCTTTGCCAGCTGGCATTCGCGCTATGCACCGGCGGTTGAAGCGGCACGCGGCTTTCTCGCATCGACCCGAATCCGCTCCGCGGCGATCGTCTGGAAGGAAGATGTCCGTCGCTGGCATCCGAACCAGGACTGGATCTGGCAACCCGGCGGTTTCGGTGTCTTCGATCCCGGCATCAACGCGCTGTCGATCGCGACCTATATCCTGCCGGCGATGCACGTCACCTCGGCGGCACTCGACTTTCCAGAGAACCGCGCTGCCCCGGTCGCGGCGCAAGTCACATTTCGCACCTCGAACGGTTTGCCGGTGACCATGGACCTCGATTGGCTGCAGACTGGCCCTCAAAGCTGGGACATCCTTGCCGACACCGATGCCGGCAAGATGTTGCTTTCCGGTGGCGGCTCGAAACTCGCAATCGACGGACGTGTCGTCCATGAGGAGCCGGAAGCGGAATACCCGATGCTCTACAGGCGGTTCGCCGAACTCGTTCGCGCCGGCACGTCGGATGTGGATCTGGCGCCGCTGCAGCATGTCGCCGACGCCTTCATGCTCGGCAAGCGCAACGTGGTGGAAGCGTTTTTCGACTGATTGCTTCTCGACCGCTGCCTTGTCGACGTCTGACAATCTCAGATGACTGAGAACAGGACTGAAGGCGCTGGTATATCCAACTCCGGTAGTTGCCTTCAATCGACAATCGCGATGGCAAAGCCGTCATAGCCCTTGGCGCCGACGGTCTGGATGGCTGTGCCGTCCAGCCGTCTGTCGCCACCGATGAATGAAAACGCGGCGCGGGCGCCTTCGACATTGGCGTCGCGTCCGTCTTCGTTCACCACATCGCCGTCGCGGATGACGTTGTCGCAGACGATGACCGTTCCGGAGCGCGACAGCCGCATGGCCCAGTCGAGATAGTTCGGACTGTTCGGCTTATCGGCGTCGATGAAGATGAGGTCGAACGGGCCGGCATTCTCGTCACTCAGCGCGGCGAGCGATTGCAATGCGGGGCCGACGCGCAAGTCCACCTTGCCCGAGACATCAGTCCGCTCAAAATTCGAACGCGCGACCTTGGCATGGTGCGGATCAAGTTCGAGCGTCACGATCTTGCCGTCGGCCGGCAATCCCCGCGCCATCCAGATGGTCGAATAGCCGCCAAGCGTGCCGATCTCGAGTACCTTCCTGGCGCCGCCGATGCGCACCAGCAGCGAGAGTAGCTTTCCCTGCGCCGCCGAGACATCGATCGCCGGCAGGCTGTGATCGCGGTTGGCGGCAAGAACCGCGTCGAGCACGGGATCCGGCTCGAAGAGAGAGGCGACGATGTAGTCGTCGACAGCCGTCCATGTCTTTCTGCTCATGTTTCCCTCCTCGGGTTGATGTGAAACGAAAAAGCCGCCGGGTTGCCCCGACGGCTTCTGTTGCCTGAGATCCTTGCCGCCGCGCTTACTGCGCGGCGGTTGTCATGTCGGCGAGCATCGGCTCGGCCACTTCCACACCGGAGGCCTTGCGGCGCTCGTCGATGATGAGTTCGTCGCGCGAGGTGGCGATGCGCCGGATCTGGCTCATCGTGCCGCCAGTACCGGCCGGGATCAGCCGGCCGACGATGACGTTTTCCTTCAAGCCCTGCAGCATGTCGGTCTTGCCGGCGACGGCTGCTTCCGTCAGCACCCTGGTCGTCTCCTGGAAGGAGGCGGCCGAGATGAAGGACGGCGTCTGCAGCGACGCCTTGGTGATGCCGAGCAGCACCGGCTGGCCTTCGGCCGGCTTCTTGCCGTCCTCGATCAGCCGCTCGTTGACCTCTTCCAGTTCGATCACGTCGACATGGTCGCCCGGGATATAGGTCGAGTCGCCCTGCGTGGTGATCTCGACCTTCTGCAGCATCTGGCGAACGATCACCTCGATGTGCTTGTCGTTGATCGACACGCCCTGCAGACGGTAGACTTCCTGGATCTCGTTGACGAGGTAGGAAGCAAGCGCTTCCACGCCCTTGATCGCCAGGATGTCGTGCGGCGCGGGATTGCCGTCGAGGATGTAGTCGCCCTTCTCGATGACGTCGCCGTCCTGGAGATGGAACGGCTTGCCCTTCGGGATCAGGTATTCGACCGGCTCAAGCGTCGAGTCATGCGGCTCGATGATGATGCGACGCTTGTTCTTGTAGTCGCGGCCGAAGCGGATCGTGCCGTCGATCTCGGCGATGATGGCGTGATCCTTGGGACGACGTGCCTCGAACAGTTCGGCAACACGCGGCAGACCACCGGTGATGTCCTTGGTCTTGGCGCTTTCCATCGGGATACGCGCCAGCACGTCGCCGGGACGAACCTGCGCACCCGGCTCGACCGAGAGAATGGCCTCGACCGAGAGCAGGAAGCGGGCATCGCCACCCTTCGACAGCTTGCCGACCTTGCCCTTGGTGTCCTGGACGACGATCGCCGGCTTCAGGTCGTTGCCGCGCGGCGTCGAACGCCAGTCGATGACCTCACGCTTGGTGATGCCGGTCGACTCGTCGGCCGTTTCCTGCACGGAAATGCCGTCGACCAGATCCTCGAACGCCACCTTGCCCTCGATTTCGGTGAGGATCGGGCGGGTATAGGGATCCCACTCGGCGATACGCTGGCCGCGCTTCACCTTGTCGCCATCGTCCACGAAGATGCGCGAACCATAGGTGACGCGGTGCGTGGCGCGCTCCTTGCCGGCTTCGTCGAGGATCAGCACCGCCATGTTGCGGCCCATGACCATCTGCTGGCCGTCAGAGTTGCGCACCACGTTGCGGTTGCGGATCTCGACCTTGCCCTCATAGGAGGCTTCAAGGAACGAAGAGTCCACCACCTGCGCGGTACCGCCCATGTGGAAGGTACGCATGGTGAGCTGGGTGCCCGGCTCACCGATCGACTGCGCCGCGATGACGCCGACGGCTTCACCCTGGTTGACCGGGGTGCCGCGGGCCAGATCGCGTCCGTAGCACACCGCGCAGACGCCGACCCTGACCTCGCAGGTCAGCGCCGAACGGATGCGGACCGACTGAACGCCGGCCTTTTCGATCTGCTCCACATCGCGCTCGTCCATCAGCTTGCCGGCCTTGACCAGCAGATCGCCGGTCACCGGATGGTTGATGTCGTCGAGCGCGGTGCGGCCCAGCACGCGCTGGCCAACCGAAGCAACAACCTGACCGGCATCGACGATCGGCTGCATGGTGAGGCCCTTGTCGGTGCCGCAATCCACGGAGTTGACGATGCAGTCCTGCGCCACGTCGACCAGACGGCGGGTGAGGTAGCCCGAGTTCGCCGTCTTCAAGGCGGTGTCGGCCAGACCCTTACGGGCGCCGTGGGTCGAGTTGAAGTACTCGAGCACGGTCAGGCCTTCCTTGAAGTTCGAGATGATCGGCGTCTCGATGATTTCGCCCGACGGCTTGGCCATCAGGCCGCGCATGCCGGCGAGCTGACGCATCTGGGTGGGCGAGCCACGCGCACCGGAGTGCGACATCATGTAGATCGAGTTCATCGGCTTCTGACGGCCATTGTCCTCGAACTCGACCGCCTTGATGCGGGCCATCATCTCGTCGGCGACCTTTTCCGAGCACTTGGCCCAGGCGTCGACGACCTTGTTGTACTTCTCGCCCTGCGTGATCAGACCGTCATTGTACTGCTGCTCGTATTCCTTGGCCAAAGCCTCGGTGTCCGACACAAGCTTGGTCTTGGTGTCCGGGATCAGCATGTCGTCCTTGCCGAACGAAATGCCGGCACGGCAGGCATGGGCGAAACCGAGCGCCATGATGCGGTCGCAGAAAATGACCGTCTCCTTCTGACCGCAGTGGCGGTAGACGGTGTCGATCATCTTGGAGATGTTCTTCTTGGTCATCTCCTGGTTGGCGGTCTCGTAAGGCACGTTGACGTTCTTCGGCAGAAGCTCGCCGATGATCATGCGGCCAGGCGTGGTGTCGTAGATCTTCGACACGACCTTGCCTTCGGCGTCGACCGAGCGGAAGCGACCCTTGATCTTGGCGTGCAGCGTCACCGCCTTGGTCTCGAGCGCATGCTGGAGTTCGCCCATGTCGGCAAACACCATGCCCTCGCCCGGCTCGTTCTGGTTGACGATCGAGAGATAATAGAGACCCAGAACCATGTCCTGCGACGGCACGATGATCGGCGCGCCGGAAGCCGGATGCAGGATGTTGTTGGTCGACATCATCAGCACGCGGGCTTCAAGCTGCGCTTCCAAGGACAGCGGCACGTGAACGGCCATTTGGTCGCCGTCGAAGTCGGCGTTGAAGGCCGTGCAGACCAGCGGATGCAGCTGGATTGCCTTGCCTTCGATCAGGATCGGCTCGAACGCCTGGATGCCGAGGCGGTGCAGCGTCGGCGCGCGGTTCAGCAGCACCGGATGTTCGCGGATGACTTCGTCGAGGATATCCCAGACCTCCGGACGCTCCTTCTCGACCAGCTTTTTCGCCTGCTTGACGGTCGAGGAGTAACCCTTGGCGTCGAGACGGGCGTAGATGAAGGGCTTGAACAGTTCGAGCGCCATCTTCTTCGGCAGGCCGCATTGGTGCAGCTTGAGCTCGGGACCGGTGACGATGACCGAACGGCCGGAATAGTCGACGCGCTTGCCGAGCAGGTTCTGGCGGAACCGGCCCTGCTTGCCCTTCAGCATGTCGGAAAGCGACTTCAGCGGGCGCTTGTTGGCGCCTGTGATGACGCGGCCGCGGCGGCCGTTGTCGAACAGCGCATCGACGGCTTCCTGCAGCATGCGCTTTTCATTGCGCACGATGATGCCGGGGGCACGCAGTTCGATCAGCCGCTTCAGACGGTTGTTGCGGTTGATAACGCGGCGATAGAGGTCGTTCAGGTCGGACGTCGCGAAACGGCCGCCGTCCAGAGGAACCAGCGGGCGCAGGTCCGGCGGGATCACCGGAACCACCTTCATGATCATCCATTCCGGACGGTTGCCGGATTCCATGAAGTTCTCGACGACCTTGAGCCGCTTCAGATACTTCTTCTGCTTCAGCTCGGACGTGGTCGAAGCCAGCTCCGAACGCAGGTCGCCGGCGATCTTCTCCAGGTCCATGCCGGCCAGAAGGTCATGAATGGCCTCGGCGCCGATCATGGCGGTGAAGGAATCCTCGCCATATTCGTCGACGGCGATCATATACTCTTCCTCGCTGAGCAGCTGGTGCTCCTTCAGCGCGGTGAGGCCAGGCTCGGTGACGATATAGTTCTCGAAGTAGAGGACGCGCTCGATATCCTTCAGCGTCATGTCGAGCAGCGTGCCGATGCGCGAGGGCAGCGACTTCAGGAACCAGATGTGGGCGACGGGGGCGGCGAGCTCGATATGGCCCATGCGCTCGCGACGCACGCGCGACAGCGTGACTTCGACGCCGCACTTTTCGCAGATGACGCCCTTGTACTTCATGCGCTTGTACTTGCCGCACAGGCACTCATAGTCCTTGATCGGACCAAAAATGCGTGCGCAGAAAAGACCGTCACGCTCCGGCTTGAAGGTGCGGTAGTTGATGGTCTCCGGCTTCTTGATCTCGCCGAACGACCAGGACAGAATCTTCTCAGGGCTGGCAAGCGAGATCCGGATGGAATCGAACACCTGCGCGGGCGCCTGGGGATTGAAGAGATTCATGACCTCTTGGTTCATGCCGTTCTCCTTTTCGGGGTCCTCGAAAACCCCTTGCATCTAACGCGGGCCGAATGCCCGCTGAGTGGTCGGCCCACCGGCCGAAGAAATTGATGCATCCGGTCGCGGGAGCCCTCTCCCGCGACCGGATGTCTTGTTTACTCCCTATTCGGCAGCGTCTGGCAGCCGAACCGGTGCTTCGTCGAGCTTGGTGTTCTCCAGCTCGACATTGAGGCCGAGAGACCGCATTTCCTTGACGAGCACGTTGAAGCTCTCCGGGATGCCCGCCTCGAAGGTGTCGTCGCCTCTGACGATCGCCTCGTAGACCTTGGTACGGCCGGCGACGTCGTCCGACTTCACCGTCAGCATTTCCTGCAGCGTGTAGGCGGCACCGTAGGCTTCCAGCGCCCAGACCTCCATTTCGCCGAAGCGCTGGCCGCCGAACTGCGCCTTGCCGCCCAGCGGCTGCTGGGTGACGAGCGAGTACGGACCGATCGAACGCGCGTGGATCTTGTCGTCCACGAGGTGGTGAAGCTTGAGCATGTAGATATAGCCCATCGTCACCTTGCGATCGAACGGCTCGCCGGTGCGTCCGTCATAGAGCTGCGACTGACCGCTGGTGTGCAGGCCAGCCTGCTCCAGCATGGTGTTGATGTCGGCCTCGTGCGCGCCGTCGAACACCGGGGTCGCGATCGAGACGCCGCGGCGCATCTGCTCGCTGAGGCGGACAATGCTCTCGTCGTCATATTCGCGGATCGGCTCGTTGCGGTCGTTGGAGGGCATGAAGCTTTCCAACGTCTTGCGCAACGGCTTGATGTCGCCGCCCGCCTTATAGGCGTCGATCAATTCGCCGATCTTCCGGCCCATTCCCGCGCAGGCCCAGCCCAGATGCGTCTCCAGGATCTGGCCGACATTCATGCGGCTCGGCACACCCAGCGGGTTGAGCACGATATCGGCATGCGTGCCGTCCTCGAGGAAAGGCATATCCTCGACCGGAACGATGCGCGACACGACACCCTTGTTGCCGTGACGGCCGGCCATCTTGTCGCCCGGCTGCATCTTGCGCTTCACCGCCACGAAGACCTTGACCATCTTCATGACGCCCGGAGGCATTTCGTCGCCGCGCTGGACCTTCTCGACCTTGTCCATGAAGCGCTGTTCGAGCGCCTTCTTGGAGTCGTCATACTGGCCACGCAGGGCTTCCAGTTCGCTCTGGAGCTTTTCGTTCTCCACGGCAAACTGCCACCACTGCGAACGCGGATAGTCGTCAAGCGTATCCTTGGACAGCGTCGAGCCCTTCTTGAAGCCCTTCGGTCCGGCGATCGCTTCCTTGCCGACGAGCACGTCGGAGAGGCGGGCGTAGACGTTGCGGTCCAAGATCGCCTGCTCGTCGTCGCGGTCCTTGGCAAGGCGTTCGATCTCCTCGCGCTCGATCGCCATGGCGCGCTCGTCCTTCTCCACACCGTGGCGGTTGAACACGCGCACCTCGACGACGGTGCCGAAGGTGCCCGGAGGCATGCGCATCGAAGTGTCGCGCACATCCGAAGCCTTTTCGCCGAAGATGGCGCGCAGAAGCTTCTCTTCCGGCGTCATCGGGCTTTCGCCCTTCGGCGTGATCTTGCCGACCAGGATGTCGCCCGGCTGCACTTCCGCACCGATATAGACGATGCCGGCTTCATCGAGGTTCTTCAGCGCTTCTTCCGAGACGTTCGGAATGTCGCGCGTGATTTCCTCCGGACCGAGCTTGGTATCGCGCGCCATAACCTCGAACTCCTCGATATGGATCGAGGTGAAGACGTCGTCGGCGACGATGCGCTCGGACAAGAGGATGGAATCCTCGTAATTGTAGCCGTTCCACGGCATGAACGCGACCAGCACGTTGCGGCCGAGCGCCAGATCGCCGAGCTCCGTCGACGGACCGTCGGCGATGATGTCGCCCTTGTTGACCCGGTCACCCATGCGCACCAGCGGACGCTGGTTGATGCAGGTGTTCTGGTTCGAACGCTGGAACTTCATCAACCGGTAGATGTCGACGCCGGACTTGCCCGGATCGAGATCTTCCGTCGCGCGGATAACGATACGGGTAGCGTCCACCTGGTCGACGATGCCGCCGCGGCGGGCGCCGATGGCGGCACCCGAGTCACGGGCGACGACCGGCTCCATGCCGGTGCCGACGAACGGCGCCTCGGCGCGCACCAGCGGCACGGCCTGACGCTGCATGTTGGAGCCCATCAGCGCGCGGTTGGCGTCGTCGTTTTCCAGGAACGGGATCAGGGCCGCGGCCACCGACACCATCTGCTTGGGCGACACGTCCATCAGATCGACGTTTTCGCGCGGCGCCATCATCACTTCGCCGGCACTGCGGCAAATGACGAACTCGTCGACGAAGCCGCCATTCTTGTCGAGTTCGGCGTTGGCCTGCGCGACATGGTGCTTGGCTTCTTCCATCGCCGAGAGATAGACGACGTCATTGGTCAGCTTGCCGTCGACGATCTTGCGGTACGGGCTCTCGATGAAGCCGTACTTGTTGACGCGCGCGAACGTGGCCAGCGAGTTGATCAGACCGATATTCGGGCCTTCCGGCGTCTCGATCGGGCAGATACGGCCGTAATGCGTCGGGTGCACGTCGCGCACTTCGAAGCCGGCGCGTTCGCGGGTCAGGCCGCCCGGTCCAAGCGCCGAAAGACGGCGCTTGTGGGTGATCTCCGACAGCGGGTTGGTCTGGTCCATGAACTGGGACAGCTGCGAGGAACCGAAGAACTCGCGCACGGCGGCGGCCGCCGGCTTGGCGTTGATCAGGTCCTGCGGCATGACCGTGTCGATCTCGATCGAGGACATACGCTCCTTGATCGCGCGCTCCATGCGCAGCAGGCCGACGCGGTACTGGTTCTCCATCAGCTCGCCGACCGAACGAACGCGGCGGTTGCCGAGATTGTCGATGTCGTCGATCTCGCCCTTGCCGTCGCGCAGTTCGACCAGCGTCTTGACCACGGCCAAGATGTCTTCCTTGCGCAACACGCGCACGGTGTCTTCGGCCTTGAGTTCGAGGCGCATGTTCATCTTGACTCGGCCGACGGCCGACAGGTCATAGCGCTCGCTGTCGAAGAACAGCGAGTTGAACATGGCTTCGGCGGTCTCGAGTGTCGGCGGCTCGCCCGGACGCATGACGCGATAGATATCGAACAGCGCATCCTGGCGGCTCTCGTTCTTGTCGACGGCGAGCGTGTTGCGGATGTAGGCGCCGACATTGACATGGTCGATGTCGAGGATCTGCACCTCCTGCTCACCGGTGCCGAGCAGCACCTTCAGCGTCTTCTCGTCGATCTCGTCGCCGGCTTCGAGGAAGATCTCGCCGGTGGCGTAGTTGACGATGTCCTCGGCGAGATAGTTGCCGAGCAGGTCCTCGTCGGTCGCCTTGATCGCCTTCAGGCCCTTTTCGCCGAGCTGACGCGCCTGGCGGGCGGTGATCTTCTTGCCAGCTTCGACAACGACCTCACCCGTATCGGCATCGACCAGGTCGCCGACGGCCTTAAGGCCGCGGAAACGCTCGACGTTGAACGGAATGCGCCAATGGTCGCCGGCGCGCTTGTAGGTGATCTTGTTGTAGAAGGTCGACAGGATCTCTTCGCCATCCATGCCGAGCGCCATCAAGAGCGACGTCACGGGGATCTTGCGGCGACGGTCGATACGGGCGTGCACGACGTCCTTGGAATCGAACTCGATGTCGAGCCACGAACCGCGATAGGGAATGACGCGCGCGGCGAACAGAAGCTTGCCCGACGAATGCGACTTGCCCTTGTCATGGTCGAAGAAGACGCCCGGCGAACGGTGCATCTGCGAGACGATGACGCGCTCGGTGCCATTGACGATGAAGGTGCCGTTCAAGGTCATGAGCGGCATGTCGCCCATGTAGACGTCCTGCTCCTTGATGTCCTTGATCGACTTGGCGCCGGTATCTTCGTCGATATCGAACACGATGAGGCGCAGCGTCACCTTCAGCGGCGCGGCATAGGTCAGGTCGCGCTGACGGCATTCGTCAACGTCGAATTTCGGTCCTTCGAACTCGTACTTCACGAACTCCAGCATCGAGGAGCCGGAAAAGTCGGAGATCGGAAAGACCGACTTGAAAACAGCCTGCAGTCCCTCGTCCGGACGGCCGCCCTTGGGCTCGTCCACCATCAGGAACTGGTCATAGGACGCCTTCTGAACCTCGATGAGGTTCGGCATCTCCGCAACTTCCGGGATCTTTCCGAAGAACTTGCGTACGCGTCTGCGGCCATTGAAAGTCTGGGTATGGGCCATCGTCGCTCCTTAGCTCTAAACTCGGGGCGAACCTCGCCGCGGTTCGCCTTGCATTCCGAGCCACCTGGGCGGCGGCTCTCTGTCTGTTCTCCGACCTCCCGTCGGTGGCCGGCTAAAACGGGAGAAAACCCGTTTCCTGAAGGCCGTTTCCAGGCCCTCAGGAAAGAGGTTCTCGTACATCTCGCGTTACGCGTCCTCCCTTCCGGGCGAAGGGAGTGGCGGGCGGCGCGAGGCCGCCCGCCGCTTTATACGCTTACTTCAGGTCGACCTTGGCGCCGGCTGCTTCCAGCTGGGCCTTGAACTTGTCGGCGTCGGCCTTGGAAACACCTTCCTTGACCGGCTTCGGAGCCGCTTCGACCAGATCCTTGGCTTCCTTGAGGCCAAGACCGGTGATGGCGCGGACTTCCTTGATGACGTTGATCTTCTGAGCGCCGGCCTCGGTGAGGACGACATCGAATTCGGTCTTCTCTTCGACCGGAGCAGCGGCGGCGGCAGCGCCGCCAGCAGCGGCAACCGCCACCGGAGCAGCAGCCGAAACGCCCCACTTTTCTTCCAGAAGCTTCGACAGCTCAGCCGCCTCGAGGACGGTCAGCTTCGAAAGGTCGTCTACGATCTTTGCGAGATCAGCCATTGTTGTATTCCTTCGTTAGGTTCGAACGTGTGTTTGTGATAGCGAGGAACGGCCTCATGCCGCCTCGTCCTTCCGGGCGTAAGCGCCGATGGCGCGCGCGACCGAAGCCGCGGGTGCATTGACGATCTGGGCGATCCGGGTTGCTGGCGTGGCGATCATGCCAACCAGCCTGGCGCGCAGCTCGTCGAGCGACGGAAGTGTGGCGAGTGCCTTCACACCGTCGGCGTCAAGCGAGGTCGTGCCCATTGCGCCGCCGAGAATGACAAGCTTGTCATTTCCCTTGGCGAAATCGGACGCGACCTTCGGCGCCGCAATCGGATCCTCCGAATAAGCGACCAGCGTCTGTCCCTTGAACAGGTCGATGATCGATGCGGAGTCCGTGCCCTGAAGAGCGATTTTGGCGAGACGGTTCTTCGCGACTTTAACGGTGCCACCGGCGGCGCGCATTTTCGACCGAAGGTCGTTCATTTGCGCGACGGTGATACCGGCATAGTGGGCCACGACCACTGAACCTGCGCCCGAGAACGCATCGTTCAGGCCCGTGACGAGTTCGCGTTTTTCCGCTCTGTCCACTGCCTATCTCCAGTTGACCCCCATCCTGTTAACGGGAACATCCCATTCACAAAGACAGGCGTCGGGTTGCCTTTTTGCCGGCCGGGCCATCCAGTAACGGATCTCCCGAACGACGCTCGAGGATCCTGCCCCCTTTCGCCACATCGACGGCCAAGCCGGCGATGCGCAGACAAAAGGCAAACACGGTTCGAACCCTTCATTGGAGCAGTCGCTCCGTTGTCAGGTCTTCACCCGTCTCATGCAGGCCCAGACGAATTAAGGCTGAGGGCCGCCTGCAATCTCGGACAGGATGTCCGGAAGCCTTCCGGCTCCCGGTACCGGGCCCAGGACAAGTCCAAGGCCCGGAATTCACTTCAAAGGTCAGCCGCGTGCGGCTGGCCCAAAAAATTCGATCAGGACGCGGCGAGCGTCGAGACATCCAACTTGAGGCCCGGGCCCATCGTCGAGGTGACGGACACCTTCTTGACGTAGTTGCCCTTGGCGCCAGCCGGCTTTGCCTTGGTCACCGCATCGGCGAAGGCGCGGACGTTCTCTTCCAGCGCCTTGACATCGAACGAGACCTTGCCGACGCCGGCATGCACGATGCCCGCCTTCTCGACGCGGAACTCGACCGCGCCGCCCTTCGATGCCTTGACGGCGGCGGCGACGTCGGTGGTGACGGTGCCGACCTTCGGGTTCGGCATCATGCCGCGCGGGCCGAGCACCTTACCGAGACGACCGACGAGCGGCATCATGTCCGGCGTAGCGATGCAGCGATCGAAATCGATCGTGCCCTTCTGGACGATGTCGACCAGGTCTTCCGCACCGACGATGTCGGCGCCAGCGGCCTTGGCTTCCTCCGCCTTGTCGCCACGGGCGAACACGGCGACGCGAACCGAGCGGCCGGTGCCGTTCGGCAGGTTGACCACGCCGCGGACCATCTGGTCGGCATGGCGCGGGTCGACACCGAGGTTCATGGCGACTTCGACGGTCTCGTCGAACTTGACCGACGAACGGTCCTTGAGCAGCTTCAGCGCTTCACCCAGGGCATAGGCCTTGTTGGGATCGATGCCTTCGCGGGACTTGGATACACGCTTTGCAATCTTTGCCATGATCTCAGCCCACCACTTCCAGACCCATCGAACGGGCAGAGCCCTCGACCATGCGCATGGCCGCTTCGACGTCGTTTGCGTTCAAATCCTTCATCTTGGCGGTAGCGATCTCGCGAACCTTGTCGCGCGAAACAGTACCGGCCTTGACCTTGCCGGGTTCCTTCGAACCAGACTTCAGGTTCGCAGCCTTCTTCAGGAAGTAGCTCACCGGCGGCGTCTTCATGACGAAGGTGAACGACTTGTCCTGATAGTAGGTAATGACCACCGGAACCGGCGATCCCTTTTCCATTTCCTGGGTCTGCGCGTTGAACGCCTTGCAGAACTCCATGATGTTGATGCCGCGCTGACCAAGCGCCGGGCCAATCGGGGGCGACGGCGTAGCCGAACCCGCGGAGACCTGGAGCTTGAGCTGGCCTGCAATTTTCTTAGCCATCTCTATTCCTGCCTTTGTCTATGCCGGCTCCACGACCTGGGAAACACCGGCGGTTGCAGTCTGGTGGTGCGGCTCCCGCGGCCGGCTAAAGCCACATTCGCCTTCCACCGTTCCCAAGGCCGCGCGCCTCCGCGCCGCCTCCCCTGATCGCCGACAGGCGCCAAGGATTTCGGATCAGCCCTTTTCGACCTGTCCGAATTCCAGATCGACAGGCACGGCGCGCCCGAAGATCGAAACTTCCACCTTGAGCCGCGCCCGCTCCTCGTCCACTTCCTGGACGAAACCATTGAACGACGCGAAGGGACCGTCCGAGACGCGGATCGCCTCACCGATCTCGAAGGTGACCGAGGGCTTCGGCCGCTCGACGCCTTCCTGCACCTGATTCAGGATGCGCTGCGCTTCCGCCTCGGTGATCGGCACCGGCTTGGAGTCGCCGAGAAAGCCGGTGACCTTCGGCGTGTTCTTGACCAGCGAGAACACTGCATCGGTCAGATTGGCCTTCAAGAGCACATAGCCCGGGAAGAATTTGCGCTCGGCATCGACCTTGCGGCCGCGACGAACCTCGACGACCTTCTCGGTCGGCACCACGATCTGCTCGATATCGGCGGACAGGCCCTTCTGCTTGGCCTTGTTCTCGATGTCCTCGGCGACCTTCTTTTCAAAGTTCGAATAGGCGTGGACGATATACCAGCGCGTAGCCATTTTACGACTTCTCCGTAATCGCCGGACTTAGCGTCCAATTCCCAGAATCTGCTCGACCGCGAGGCCCATGAGCTGATCGGCGGTGAAGAAAAAGAGCATCGCGATCACAGCGAAGGCCAGAACCATCACCGTCGAGATCATCGTCTCGCGCCGCGACGGCCAAGTCACCTTGGCTGTCTCCGCGCGCACCTGCTGGAGAAAGACGAATGGATTTGTGGTTTTCGAAGCCATATGCCGCCTGTCTTCAAGACCCGTTGGCCGGGTCCCCTGGATGATCCCGCTGGCCGGGACGTGCCGCCTGGGTCCACTGTCGCGCCGAATCAGCGCAATCACTTCGCCCATGCAAATCAGACGCGTAAAGCCGGCTTCCCAGCTCCACGCGCCGCGTGTCTGTCCTGTCTACATAAAACCGATTCTTGATCCACGCAAGTGGCAAGTGTCCGCTTTATGACCAAACGCCGCCTCGGAACCATCCAGTCGTTCCGTCCCGGCTATGGCGCTCTTATGCCCGAATTGCCTCAATATGGCAAGCGGGTCGCCGAATTTCAAAGGCCACCGGCAAAAATGTCGTTTCTGATAGCCATTTCGAAAATGGCACGGGCAGCAGGGCTCGAACCTACGACCTGCGGTTTTGGAGACCGCCGCTCTACCAACTGAGCTATGCCCGTAACGTGCGCGTGTCGGCGCAACAGGCGCTTCCTAAAAGCTTCCGTGCGCTCTGTAAAGAGCAGCCGGATGCAGTTTTTTCTTTGCCAGAAATCCAGATTCTCTGCCGTCGGCAAAGGTCGCGCTGTCGGCCCGGCATGCAACGATTACGATTTTCCGGCTGGCGGCTTGTACGGGCCGCCAGGCACGCCCCAGCCCCATGCTGGCATTGGTTCTGTCTCCGGATCGCAGGTCTCGCCGAGATTGGAATTCATCTTCGCCAATCGCGATCCCCATTCGACATAGCCCATGAGGGCGGAACGGAACTCGGGATCGTCGGGCAAGCCGACCACGTCGGCGGCGTCGGCAAGCAGGTTGATCCAGCGTCGGCGCTGCTCTTCGGTCAGATGCTTGCCCAGATGGTGCATGACCATCTCACGGTGGCCGCCGAACTTTTCGCTGTAGCTTTTCGGCCCTCCGAAAACCTCGCCGATGAAGGCCGCGACATGGGCGGGGTGATCCGGCGACATGTGCTTGAAGACCGGCCCGACGATCGGGTCCTTCGCCACCTTGTCGTAGAAGGTTTCGGTCAGGCGGTTCAGCGCCTCGATGCCGCCCGCCCATTCATACAGTGTCGGAACGTCCTGGCTCATTCTTGATCCTCCGCCGGCCCGTGCGCTGCCAACGGCCACGATAGCGGCAAAATCGAGCGTGGCTCAACCTGCCTCGATGGCCAGTTTCCGATGTCACGCGCCTTACAGCGCCAGCGCGCGAGTTGATCACTCCAAGCAACTGACGCAGCTTCTGCAGGGGCTGGCTTGTGATTGCGCCTCGCACCGAGATCCTTTGCGGGCACTCTTGGCAAAGCTCCCGCGGAACACCCTGCATTCCTTGCCGCGATGGGGCTTGCGACAGCCTTGGGAGTGAGACGCAGTTCCCAGGGCCACGCCGCGCCGAAAGCAAAAAGGGCGGCCCGAAGACCGCCCTTTCCTTACCGAACCGGCAGAAGCCGGATCGATTATTCCTTGATGGTGACGACGATGCCGGCACCGACGGTGCGACCGCCTTCACGGATGGCGAAGCGCAGCTTCTCTTCCATGGCGATCGGCACGATCAGCTCGACATCGACCGTGATGTTGTCGCCAGGCATCACCATCTCGGTGCCGGCCGGCAGCGACACGATGCCGGTCACGTCGGTCGTGCGGAAGTAGAACTGCGGACGGTAGTTGGTGAAGAACGGCGTGTGACGGCCACCCTCGTCCTTGGTCAGGATGTAGGCTTCGGCCACGAACTTCTTGTGCGGCTTCACCGTGCCGGGCTTGGCCAGAACCTGGCCGCGCTCGACGCCTTCACGATCAACGCCGCGCAGCAGCGCGCCGATGTTGTCGCCGGCCTGGCCCTGGTCGAGCAGCTTGCGGAACATCTCGACGCCCGTGCAGGTCGTCTTGGTCGTCGGACGGATGCCGATGATTTCCAGTTCCTCGCCGACCTTGACCACGCCGCGCTCGACGCGGCCGGTCACCACCGTGCCGCGGCCCGAGATCGAGAACACGTCCTCGATCGGCATCAGGAACGGCTTGTCGAGTGGACGGACCGGCGTCGGGATGTAGGCGTCGACCTGAGCCATCAGCTCGCGGATCGCGTCCTCGCCGATCGTCTTGTTCGAATCCTCGAGCGCGGCCAAGGCCGAACCCTTGACGATCGGAATGTCGTCGCCGGGGAATTCGTTCTTCGACAGCAGCTCGCGCACCTCGAGCTCGACCAGCTCCAGCAGCTCGGCGTCATCGACCTGGTCGACCTTGTTCAAAAACACCACGATCGACGGCACGCCGACCTGGCGGGCCAGCAGGATGTGCTCGCGGGTCTGCGGCATCGGGCCGTCGGCGGCCGACACCACCAGGATCGCACCGTCCATCTGCGCCGCACCGGTGATCATGTTCTTCACATAGTCGGCGTGGCCGGGGCAGTCGACGTGGGCATAGTGGCGGTTGGCCGTCTCGTATTCGACGTGAGCCGTCGAGATGGTGATGCCGCGCGCCTTCTCTTCCGGCGCCGCATCGATCTGGTCGTAGCGCTTGTATTCGCCAAAATACTTCGTGATCGCCGCCGTCAGCGACGTCTTGCCATGGTCAACGTGACCAATCGTGCCGATGTTCACATGAGGCTTAGTGCGCTCGAATTTACCTTTTGCCATAGTCTCTTTCCTTGGACGGCCTGGACCTTCAGTTCAGTCGAATGCGGGGCGATTAGCGACAAAGGCCAAAAAACACAAGCGTCTTTTGGCCGGGTGCAGTCTCACTCGGTCCGAACCAGCGATCCGATTGCGGGGATATGACGCCGATATAGGAAGGTTCGAGACAAAATGAAATGGGCGCGGAGCCGACCGATCGAAGCCGGTATCGCGCTCTGTTCCCGCCAATCGCTGTCTGGTTCACGGCCAGTTGATGGCCCATTGCAGCCGCTGGCGAGGTCTGATTTCCTGACCGGATGCATTTCCTTCCGACGACCGTTCGCGGCCCGCTTTTCATGATCGTCTCGACCGGATCGTATCTCGTCAACGATACGATGATGAAACTCGCGACCACGGGCCTGCCCTCCTACGAAGTGCTGTTTCTGCGCGGCGCGGCCGCAACGCTCTGGGGCTTTCCGCTGCTGTTCCTGCTTGGCTACGGCAAACAGATCCCCCTGATCTTCGACGGCCAAGTGCTGCGCAGGAACCTGCTCGAACTGGCGGCGATCCTTTGCTATGTCGTGGCGCTCGCTAACATGCAGATCGCGGATTCCACCGCGCTCGGACAGATCACGCCGCTGCTGATGCTGGTCGGCTCCTCGATCCTGTTCGGCGAGCGCATCGGCGGCCAACGCATGGCGCTGATCGGGCTCGGCTTCATCGGCGCATTGATGGTGGCGCAGCCGACCATGCAGGGCATTTCGGTCTACGCCCTGCTTGCGCTCGGCAATGCGGCACTGGCAGCCGCGCGCGACCTTGCCGGCAGGCGCGTTTCGGCCGAGGTGCCGGGAATGATCGTGGCGATTTCCGCCGTCGTGGTGGTGCTGATCGGCTCGGGTGCGGCACATCTGGTTTCGGAGCGCTGGGTGGCGCCCGAGACGCGTCACCTGCTGCTGATGGCCGGCGCCGGATTTTTCCTGATCTTCGGCCATTTCTTCATCTTCATGGCCTACCGCATCGGACCGACCAGCGCCGTTGCGCCGTTTTACTACTGCTTCACCGTCTGGGCGGTCATTTCTGGCCTGCTCGTATTTAGACAATTTCCCAATGCGCTGGCCGTCTGCGGTATCCTGCTTGTCGTCGCCAGCGGGCTCGCCATCGTGACGCTCGACGAACGCAAGCGCCGGCTCGCCTTGGTCGCTTGAGTCAATACGCAGACCGGCCGGCGGATGGAGCCGCAAACACGGCTCCATCCAACGCCCGCAGATGGCAGACGAAGAGCCGACGCGTCTAGATGGTGCGCTTGCCGCTGAACTGGTGATACGCCCACAGCACGACGACGGCGCCGACCACCGCAACGATCAGGCTCCAGATGTTGAGGCCGGTGACCCCCGATGCACCGAAAGCACTGAAGATCAGGCCGCCGACAACGGCACCGACGATGCCGAGCACGATGTCCATAATCAGGCCCTGGCCGGTCTTGTTGACGATCTTGCTGCCGATGAAGCCGGCGATCACGCCGAGAATGATCCAGCTGATGATACCCATTTTTTCCTCTCCATCCCCTGCCAACCCGACATTTTCATATGATTGTCAAAAGCTCAAGCCAGCTTGAAATTCTGCCTGCATGCGTCATTGTTGGAGATGGGCCGGGCTTGGTTGAGATGGAGGATCCACTATGGGACTTTTCGACAACGCCGTTCCCGGCGGCAACATCACCAAACCGCTGATGATCGCGCTCGGCGCGCTGCTGGTCGGCAAGATGCTGAGCGGCAGAAGCGCCGACCAGCCGGACCAGCAGACTCAAGCGCCTGCTCCGACCGAAGCCAACCCCGGCGACGGTGGCCTGCTCGGCGGTCTGGGCGGCCTGCTCGGCAAGCTCAGGGACGCCGGCCATGGCAATGTCGCCGATTCCTGGGTCGGCACCGGTCAGAACCAGTCGATCAACGCCAATGATCTGGGTGCAGCACTCGGGCCGCAGGTCATCCATGAGATCGCGCAGCGCACCAGCATGGACGAGCAGGAACTGCTCAAGCAGCTTTCCACCGCCCTGCCCGGCATCGTCGACAGACTGACGCCAAACGGTCAGGTGCCGCAGCAACACCAGGTGGCCTCCGCGTTCAACAGTTAACGCACGCATGCCCTGAAGCGCTGCGCGCTTTGCCGTGCAGCGTTGGGGTCTAGCGATGATGAGGAAGAGAATCTGGAGCGGGTAGCGTGCGTAATTGGCGCCAGTAGGTGGGACTGTCGACCAGACATCCGACGCTCGTCGGAATGAACAGACCGATAGGCACTTCTCCCGTGTGGCTGCTGTCAGCCGACATGACCTGGGCGAGGACGCATTCCAGATGGTATCGGCTTGGCCGTCCTGCCGAGCGGTCCGGCCTGGATGCCTGAGTGGCGACGGCCATGGCTGCCAAAGATTCCCATCCCACTGAGGACCGTCATTTCAGGCGCCGCCACAAGGCGGCGGTAGCAGGCCTGCACCTGCCAACAGAGGTCGAGTTGTTGCGCAGCATGCCTTTTCTTTCCGACGACATGGCGACCGACATCCGGGAATTCGGCGAGCGCCTGTCGCGCAGGCTAAAGCACAAGCCGAAATTCGAAGTCGCTCCCCTCGTGGCTTGCCTTGAGGACCTGACGGTGGAACCAGAGCATCGAGGCGCTTCAGTGTGTTGAGTCGGCCATGGAAGCCGCGAGCGGCTTCAACACCGTGTCCGCGCGCGATGCCAGGCTGCGCATCCTTTTCTACCTCGCATCGTGTGGGGATCCCAAGGCAGCTGCCGCGATCGCCGGCGAGACAGCCGCGGTCGCATTTGGCGACGTTCGCGATCATAGCGACTTCAGCCATGTATCGCGTGCGCTCGCCTGGGCTCTGCTTGCCAACACCTATAGCCACATGCGCCGGGAAAAATGAACACGAGTGTCACATCACTTCCGATCCACCAGTCGACCGATATGCTCTAATGCCGTCAGTTTGTTCATCAGGCCAGCATTAGAAAGCCTGGGCGCATGGTCGAGACGCGGCCCATGATGCGGTCGCTGGGGTGAGAGGGTGTTGACGCTGGCACCGAGCGTTTCCTCAAGCGTGCGGGCAACGCCGTCGGCGTCAAGCAGAAGCATAGGCAGACGATAGGCCTCGGCCCAGACACGCCAGTCGGCGGCAACAAGTTCGAGATCGTCGGATACCAGCAGCGGCACCGTCAGCGTCGGATCAATGTGCAGAAGCTTGAGCTCGGATGTGAATTTTCCATCCGGATCCGCCATCGCGCAGGCGGCCACGCCGCGGAAAACCTTGGCGGGAAGGGCAATGATTGCCGGTACGTTGCTTAGATCCTGCGTGCGTCGGACCACCGCACCACGCTGGTTGAGCGTGCAGGTCACGTCGCCATAGTTGTCGCGCGTATAATAGCTCACCGTCTCCGGCAGCCGCGACGGGTCGAGACGCCTGTTGCGCCCGGTCCAAGAACTCGCCTCCGGTTCAGTATGAGTCCGCTCACCATCGTTCATCACTGGCACCTGGAAAGAGAAGGGTCCTGAAGCACAGCACGCAACCAATGCCCCGAGTGAGCCCCAATCCTTTGCGGCGCCGCCGTCTTCGGCTTGCGTCCAGCAACAGCTGCGTGCCTTCGCAATCTCTACCCCTATTGAGGTCGAACGGATGTACCCGGCTCGAACTCTCAGCAAATGTCCTACTGCCACGTAAAATAGCAGTGTATTCTGTATTAGCGATTACTAATTTATGTCAATTCTTCGGTAACTTTGGCATAGCCTCGATCAACACGAGGAAGTGATCCGAAGACGAGTCCACGCTTCCGACTTGCGGATGGCAGCTCTGCGGCCGTAGGTCGGGTGTTGGGTTGAGCGTTATCTGTGCTACCGAGTTGCTGGTCAGCTATGTCAGAAAAGCGATCACTTCTCGCATCGCTTAACCTGAAAGACGTACGGGAATCGGTCGATTTGCAGTAGCACTGAAGAACAATGCGGTATGGTCGAAAGAACCGGGCCTACCAATCGCCGGTTTCTCGGTTCCAGCCAATTTTCGAACTGCGATCACACAGCGCCGCCGAAATGAGCGAAAGCTGCTGTAACGCCCACCCGCATTCGGATTCGAATTTCTTGAGCAACGACGTCGTCGGCGCTTCCAGACATGGACCGACCTCATTCAGCGGATTCTCCTCAACACCTGACTGCGAACCCAGTCCGACTGCAGACGACAACATTATCACTGTCGAGGTCTTCCAGACTGTATGATAGATTGCAATCTGCCTCGGTCGCTCGTTGGCAGGACGGTTTCATTCCGACTGCCATTCGCCCCGTCGCGAGGGGTCAGCGAATCCTTTGCATTGTTTCCAAGTCGGACCGACGCCTTGTGGCGGCTCCCACTCTCAAGATCACCTGCTTATGCCCGGATTTCCGGGACTTTCCCGCGCTTCGAGGCCCCTTCTGCAAGCCTCCCATGACCGGCATGACTTCCATGTGCTGGCCGCCGAAACGAACATATCGAATCCTTGGGGTTGCCTGGTCCGGAGTCCCACTTGCAATGCGCGACCTTGAAAGGACTCTCAAGGATCACAAAACGCGGCTGGTCCAAGCCACGGTGCCAGCGACGGTCATGGGCAAGCTCGCCGCCTCGCCCGAACACCTGCCCCAGGTCCTCGCCGAGTTCGAAGCCGGAAGGAAACTGACCGGCAAACAGGTTACCGTCATCATCGGCGGCGAGGAAGAGGTTCAAGCTTCCGACCTGCCAAACGCCGGCGGCATCGCCGGGCTCCGGGCGAACGCGCAGGCGAAGCTGAAGGTCGGCATCTCGGAATTCGCCCGGAACATCGCCGAGGTCATGAGCCATATCGAAACAGCGCTCGCCCGGGCAATGGAGGGCAAGCGGGTGCTGAAGGGCCAACTGGCAGACAAGATCGAGCGCCTGGCGAGGCTTGCCCGGTTCCAGCTCGAGAACGTGACCCTGTTGGTCGAACTCAATCCGGGCAATTCGGCGGCCTCCCAGGTGATCCGCTTCCCGGAGGGAAGCAAATGGCGGCAGGTATCGGAACTTCTGTGGACCCTGGGCGGGCGCGGCAGCTGGCCTCGGGAGGAACTGGCTCCTTGGCTGTACGCCGAGGTGCTACCGCTTCTCACCTGGTCGATCGATAACGGCAAACGGCCCAAAGAAGCCGAGGCTTTGAACGCCGAGCCAAATCGGTAAAATGATTTGACAAAGTGCGTGAAGAAAAAAGACGCGGGCGGCTGGGATCGCTTCCTTCCGGCCCTCCCCCTGCCAGCCGATGTAAAGGCGAGTTGGCTCAGACACGTGTCAATTGCCGGAGGCTGTGGGGCACGGGAACTAAGTTTGGAATGCTGTTCGACTGTCGGCACACGACAGCTTGTCCAACCAACGCGGACAAGCTGTCTGGAATCTACAAAGATCATCTCTGTAAACCATTGATATTGCTTTAATTTTAACTGGCACGCCTATTGCTTCGTTCATGCCACCAATGGTGGAGGAGCCGTATCTGGCCTTAAGGGCGCCAGAGGCGAACAACCTCCACGAACGCAACCAAACGGGGGACAATTGCTACAGTTGAAGCAGAAACGGCACGGCGAGGGCTGTCTCGATGGCAAGTCGCTGCTTGCCTAGGTCACGGTCGCAATCCCGATCCTTTGGGGCGTCTGGCAGGCCCCGAGAGTGCCACCGCTCTGTTTTTTTGACACGCCACCGGCGGAGCGTCTCGCCGGACCCCGCCGGTGGACGAAGCCAGCCCGGCAATCACAGGGTGGAACATGATCGTTCGCGAAACGCCAAGCCTTCTCACTTTATTCCTGGAAATCAGGGGCTCCGTCATTCGGCGGATCTATCCCAGGGTGCTGATCGTCATGGCGCTGTCAGTGTTCGTCGTCTGGGGACACAGTCGTGAGCCGCAGTTTATACCGTTGGTGGACGGGGCGCCTTTTTCACTCGTCGGCATCGCGCTGTCCATCTTCCTGGGCTTCCGGAACAATGCTTGCTACGACCGCTGGTGGGAAGGCCGCAAGCTTTGGGGGCGCCTGCTCGCGGCCAGTCGGGATCTCGCCCGTCAGACCATCGTGCTGACCCGGCCGGACGGAACAGCCACCGGCGCCCGTGCACGTCTTGTCCACCTGAATATCATATTCGTTGACGAACTCGTGCGCCACCTGCGCTATCATGACCGCCCGAACAAAACGGCGGATGCAACTCTCTCGCCCGAAGAAAAAAAGGCTCTGTCGACGACCCGCAACGTGCCGGACTATATATTGCGGTTGATCGGTGAGGCGTTTGCGCGGCTTCGTTGTACCGGTGCCATCAGCGACATAGAGTTCTCCATATTCGACCGTACCCTCTGTGAACTGAATGGCGTGCTTGCCGGCTGCGAGCGGCTTCGCAACACGCCAGTGCCTTTCGGCTACACGCTCCTGCTTCACCGGACGGCGTACCTGTTCTGCTTCATGCTGCCCTTTGGTCTTGCCGACGTTCTCGGTGCTCTCACGCCCGTCGCGGCCGGAGTAGTCGCCTACACGTTCTTTGGGCTGGATGCGCTCGGCGACGAACTTGAGGCACCCTTTGGAATATTGCCGAACGACCTGCCAATAGCCGCCATCGCGAAAACGATCGAAATCAGCCTGCGGGAGGCCCTCAAGGAGGGTGATCTGCCCGAAATGCCGAAGCCGGTAGATACCATTTTACTATGAATTTGCCTGCTGGCTCGGAAACCAACTTGCTGCCGCTTGGCTGCAAAGGAGACGCGATACCAGGGTAGCATGGATAATTTGTCCGGGGCCCTCCGGACATTTTGTCCGTAGCCAACGAATAACCAGGCCATAAGCCGTTGATTCTTAATCAATCAGGATTGGCACGCCTGTTGCACAGGCATTCTTCGCCAGGGACGGTCGACATCGGTGGCGGGTTTGGGAGTTTCATCGCCGCGTTCGCCAAAGCGGCAGATGCGGCACAGCCTTAGCCAGCCATAAGGTTCAACGTGGACGCTGCAATGGACCAGTGTTATCGTTTGAAGAAACGAACGGCGCGGACAGCGCCGCAACAAGACGACGCACGACTACCGACTTCGGAGAGCGCTCTTGTCAGAAGATCATCTTCTACCAGCGCGATTGACATGCAGATCCGGTTTATCGGGACACAACCTCTTTTGAACGGTTCGCGAGGTAAGGCAATGAACTTGAATCGCCGAGGTTTCATCAAGCTGACAGCGGCTGGATTGGCAGCATCCAGCATGGGTGCGTTGGGTTTCGGCCATGTCGGCGAAGCGCTTGCCTCCTCTGTCCGCGCCTTCAAGCTGGCCGCCACAACGGAAACCCGCAACACCTGCACCTATTGTTCTGTGGCATGCGGCATCCTGATCTACAGCGTGGGTGACCGGGCAAAGAATGCTCGTTCCAACATCATCCACATCGAAGGCGATCCAGACCATCCCGTGAACCGCGGAACATTGTGTCCGAAGGGATCGGCTCTGCTGGATATCGTTCACGCGCCAACGCGGCTGACGGCGCCACGCTACCGCGCGCCGGGAACGAACGAGTTCAAGGAGGTCACCTGGGACTTCGCGCTCGACCGCATCACGCGGCTGATGAAGGACGACCGCGACAAGAACTTCGTTGCCAGGAACAAGGACGGCGCCACCGTCAACCGCTGGACCAGCGTTGGCATGCTGGCGGCTTCCGCGTCGTCCAGCGAAACCGCTTTCCTCACCTGGAAGGTGGCCCGCTCCCTCGGCATGGTGGTGTTCGACAACCAAGCGCGTGTCTGACACGGACCGACGGTGGCCAGTCTGGCTCCAACATTCGGTCGCGGTGCAATGACCAACACCTGGCAGGACATCAAGAATGCCAACGTGGTGATCGTGATGGGCGGCAACGCCGCCGAAGCGCATCCCTGCGGCTTCAAATGGGTCATCGAAGCGAAGATCGAGAACGGCGCCAAGCTCGTCGTGGTCGACCCACGCTTCACTCGAACAGCGTCAGTCGCCGATCTCTATGCGCCGATCCGCCCGGGCACCGACATTGCCTTCCTGAACGGCCTCATCCGCTATCTGCTGGAGAAGGACAAAATCCAGCATGACTACGTGCAGGCCTTCACCAATGCCGGTCTGATCGTGAAGGAGGAGTTCGGTTTCCAGGACGGCCTGTTCACCGGCTACAACGAGGAGACGCACAGCTACGACAAGTCGAGCTGGGAATACGAGTTCGACGAGCAGGGTTTCGCCAAGGCCGATGACACCTTGCAGCATCCGCGCTGCGTCATCAACCTGCTGCGAAAACATGTCGACCGCTACACCCCTGAGATGGTGTCGCGCATCACCGGCACGCCGCAGGACAAGTTTCTGCAGGTCTGCGATCTTCTGGCGACGACCGCGGCTCCGGACAAGGCTCTGACATCCCTGTTCGCACTCGGGTGGACCCAGCACTCGGTCGGGTCTCAGAACATCCGCACCATGGCCATGGTGCAGCTTCTGCTCGGCAATATCGGCGTCGCCGGCGGCGGCATGAACGCCCTGCGCGGTCATTCCAATATCCAGGGCCTGACGGATATCGGTCTACTCTCCAACCTGATGCCTGGCTACATGACGCTGCCGGGCGACAAGGAGACGACCTTCGACGACTACATGAAGACGCGTCAGTTCGTTCCGCTGCGGCCTGGACAGATCAGTTACTGGCAGAATTATCGCAAATTCTTCGTCAGCTTCCAGAAGACGATGTTCGGAGCTGCCGCGAAACCCGAAAACAACTGGGCCTACGACTGGCTGCCGAAGCTGGACATACCGCTCTACGACATCATCAAGGCTTTCGAGATGATGAGCAACGGCGAGATGACCGGGTACATCTGCCAAGGCTTCAATCCGCTCCAGGCCTTCCCGGATCGAGGCAAGATCCGGCGCGGGCTGAGCAAGCTCAAATTTCTGGTGACGATGGACCCGCTCGACACCGAGACATCACGGTTCTGGGAGGATTTCGGGCCACAGAATCCATCCGATCCGGCGGAAGTCCAGACCGAAGTCTTCCAACTGCCGACGAGTTGCTTCGCCGAAGAGAACGGATCGCTGGTGAATTCGGCGCGTTGGCTGCAATGGCACTGGAAGGCGGCTGAGCCGCCAGGCGAGGCCCAGTCGGACATCTGGATCATGGCAAACCTGTTCCGCCGGTTGAAGGAGCTCTACCAGAAGGAAGGTGGTCCGTTCACGGATGCGATGATGAATCTCACCTGGGATTACGTAGATCCGACATCTCCCGATCCGGAAGAATTGGCCAAAGAGATGAACGGACGGACACTGGCCGACATCAAGGACACCGCGACCGGCGCGGTGACGCTCAAGGCCGGGCAACTGCTCGACAGTTTCGCGCAGCTCAAGGATGACGGCACGACGGTGTCCGGCTGCTGGATCTTCACCGGGTGCTACACCGAAAAAGGCAACCAGATGGCCCGGCGGGATACCACCGATCCGCGGGACCAGGGCATTGCTTCGGGTTGGGCCTGGGCGTGGCCAGCCAATCGGCGCATCCTTTACAATCGCGCCAGCGCCGACCTGAACGGCAAGGCCTGGAACCCGAAGAAGCCTGTCATCGAATGGACCGGCGAACGCTGGGCCGGCATCGACGTGCCCGATATCCCGCCGACAGCCGGCCCATCCACCGGCGTCGGACCATTCATCATGAATGCCGAAGGCCTCGCACGCCTGTTCGCGCGCAACACCATGGTCGAGGGGCCGTTCCCCGAACACTACGAGCCCCTCGAGTCACCCGCCGAGAACGTTCTGCATCCGAAGGTCCGATCCAATCCGGTGGCGCGTGTGTTTCCGGACGACCGCAAGAACTTCGGCGCGGCGCCGGACTTTCCCTATGTCGCGACAACGTACCGGCTGACCGAACACTTCCACTACTGGACCAAGCATGCGCTGATCAACGCGATCCTGCAGCCGGAAGAGTTCGTCGAGATCGGCGAGGAACTCGCGAAGGAGAAGGGCATAGGCCAGGCGGACTGGGTGAAAGTCTCGTCGAAGCGCGGTGAGGTCGTCTGCAAGGCCTATGTCACCAAGCGCATCAAGCCGCTCATGGTCGACGGCAAGCCGACGCATGTGATCGGCTGCCCCATCCATTGGGGTTTCACCGGACAGGCTCGCAAGGGCTACGGAGCCAACACGCTGACTCCGTCAGTTGGCGACGCCAACACGCAAACGCCGGAATTCAAGGCGTTCCTCGTGAACGTCGCGAAGTCGAACGGTCCGGAGGTCTAGAGGGCGGCCATGAGCGATCTTCAAGCACAAGACTTCATCCGCATCTCGGCCACGACGCTGACCCCGCCGACTGTTCGCAACCACGAGCAGGAAGTCGCCAAGCTCATCGACGTCTCGCGCTGCATCGGCTGCAAGGCCTGTCAGTCGGCATGCATGGAATGGAACAATCTGCGCCCCGAAGTCGGACACTTCGAAGGCAGCTACGACAATCCGATGGATCTCGGACCCAGCGTCTGGACGCTGATGCGCTTCGCCGAATGGGAAAATGAGAAGGGCGATCTGGAGTGGCTGATCCGCAAGGATGGCTGCATGCATTGCGAGGACCCCGGCTGCCTCAAGGCATGCCCGGCCCCGGGCGCCATCGTCCAGCACGCCAACGGCATCGTCGATTTCATCAGCGAGAACTGCATCGGTTGCGGCTATTGCGAGAAGGGATGCCCGTTCAACATTCCGCGCGTCAGCCAGGTCGACCACAAGTCGTACAAATGCACTCTGTGCTCGGACCGCGTGACGGTCGGCCTCGAGCCCGCCTGCGTCAAGGCCTGCCCGACCGGCGCGATCATGTTCGGCTCGAAGGCCGACATGACCGAATGGGCTGGCGAGCGCGTGGACGAGCTGAAATCGCGCGGCTTCGAAAACGCCGGCCTCTATGATCCGCCGGGCGTCAGCGGCACGCATGTGATGTATGTCCTGCAACACGCCGACAAGCCCGCCATCTATGCCAACCTGCCGGAAGACCCGCACATCAGCGAGTTCGTCGGTTTCTGGAAAGGGCTGGTCAAGCCGGTGGCGTTGGCGGGCATGGCTTTCACGGCGGCGGCGGCATTCCTCCACTGGATCACGGTCGGTCCCAACAAGGTCGACGAAGAAGATAATCATCATGCCGAGGACCTGATCCGATCGACGAAGGAGAAGTCCGCATGACCTATCCGAAGGGAACGATCATTCGGGCCAGCGCGATGATGCGCATCAATCACTGGCTGACCGCGGGATGCTTCGTGCTCCTCGTCCTGTCGGGGCTAGCGATGTTCCATCCCTTGCTGTTCTGGCTGTCCAACCTGTTCGGTGGTGGCCAATGGACCAGGGCTGTTCACCCCTGGATCGGTTGCGTGCTGTTCGTGAGCTATCTCTGCCTCATCATCCAGTTCTGGCGCGATAACTTGCCGAGCATGGGTGATGTCAGATGGATGGCCAAAATCAACCGCGTCATCGTCAACGACGAAGAGAACGTCCCCGAGGTCGCCCGATTCAACGCCGGCCAGAAACTCGTGTTCTGGGGCATGGCCTTTCTGGTGCCGGTGTTGTTCTTCACCGGCCTGACCGTTTGGGAGGTCTATTTCGGCGCCTATACCTCGATCGAGACGCAGCGCATCACGTTGCTCATCCACAGCCTCTGCGCAATCGGCGCGATCATCCTTTGGATGATCCACGTCTACGCCGCGATCTGGGTCAGCGGGTCGATGCGCGCCATGACGCAGGGCTATGTGACTCCCGGCTGGGCGTGGCGTCATCATCGCCTGTGGCTACGCCGGCTGGCGCAGACGCAATCTCGCGGGCCGACCCCGGGCGCCAATCGCGATCTCGGCAGGTGAGGATTTGATTTGAGGCAAGGCGGCAGCCCAAGCACCGGGAAATGGCAGGGATCGGCGACTGGCGGCGTCACGTCGCCGGACACCGTGGTCCTGCCCGATCCTGGCGCACGCTTCACTGCGACCGCAGTGCGCCTAGCAACGGTTGCGTTGGATCACCCGATGGAGGGCTGGCTGTCGTTCCTGGCGCGCCTGGCTTCGGCACAGCGACAGGCGCTCGACGCCGTCTCGGCCATCGAAGGCGCATCGTCGGCGACCATCGATCAGGCCGTGGAAGCAGGCATGCCGCCTTATGCCGCCGACGGACATCGTCGCGATCCAGCCTGGCGGACAGCGCTGGCGTCCATTCTGGACGAGATCGAGGCCCGCCCCTTGCCAACCCAGGCGCGCGAGGTCATTGCCAGGCTCCGCACCGCCGAAGCAACCGCCATCGAGGCGTTTGCCGAACGATTCCTCCACGGCGATGTCCAGGTCGAGGAAGCCGGCGAAGCGCTTTATGTCGCGGCGGCGCTTCAGGTCTATTTCTCGACGCTGGCAGCAAGACTGCCGGCCGGCAAGCTTCAACTTCTCCAGCAGCCAGGCCTATGCCCCTGCTGCGGGTCGACCCCGAGCGTTGGCCTGGTTACAGCGACGGGCAAGACCCCCGGCATCCGCTATCTTTATTGTTCGCTGTGCTCGACAGCCTGGGTGCACGTTCGTGCCACTTGCATCACCTGCGAGGATACGCGTACCGTCGCGCTCGAGGGGATCGAAGGCGACACCGGCCTGGTAAGAGCCGAAACGTGCAACGCCTGCCACACCTACTCGAAGCTGATTTATCAGAAGCAGGATATGCAGGCTGATCCATATGCGGACGATCTCGCCAGCCTTGGCATCGATATCCTGGTTGCCGAGGCGGGTTGGTCGCGTCATGCGCCAAATCCGCTGCTGCTGGTTGCCTAGAAGTGGATAGGAGGTCGGCAACAATGACAAGCCAAGTCGCCAGATCGGGGATGGATCCATTGATGCCGACTTCGAGCGTTCGCCTCACCGATCTCGCCCATGGTGGGGGGTGCGGCTGCAAACTGGCGCCGTCGGTGCTTCAGAAGCTGCTGGCCGGCCAGCCGTCTTCCGCGCCGTTCGCACAGCTCCTTGTCGGCACCGAGACCGGCGACGACGCCGCGGTCTGGCAAATCGACGAAGAGACCTGCGTGATCGCGACGACCGATTTCTTCATGCCCGTCGTCGACGATCCGCGCGATTTCGGACGCATTGCCGCGGCCAATGCGGTGTCCGATATCTACGCCATGGGCGGAAAGCCGATCATGGCGCTGGCCATTCTCGGCATGCCGCTCGGGAAATTGCCGATCGAGACCGTCCGCGCCATCCTGGAAGGCGGCGCGTCGATCTGCGCCGAGGCAGGCATTCCCGTCGCGGGCGGCCACTCGATCGATTCCGTCGAGCCGATCTACGGGTTGGCTGTCATCGGCCTCGGAAGCCCGCGCACCATCCGCAGGAACTCCGGCTCGCGGCCGGGGGATGCGCTCATCCTGACCAAGGGCATCGGCGTTGGCGTCTACTCCGCGGCATTCAAGAAGCTGCAGCTGCCCGAAGCGGCCTATGCCGAAATGATCGCGTCGACAACACTGCTGAACAGGATCGGCGGCGATCTCGCCCAAGATGACGATGTGCACGCGATCACCGACGTAACGGGTTTCGGTCTACTGGGCCATGCCCTGGAGCTTGCGCGGGGAAGCAATGTGCACGTGACCATCGAGAGCGCTCGCATTCCGTATCTTGCCGAGGCCGAGGCGCTCGCCAAGGCAGGCTTGATCACCGGAGCGTCAAACAGAAACTGGGCGAGCTACGGGGAGCAAGTCCTGCTGCCGCCCGACACGCCGGAATGGCGGCGCGCGCTGCTCACCGATCCGCAGACATCCGGCGGCCTGCTGGTTGCCTGCGCGGCCGAACGGGCGGAACTGCTTCGGACAAGAATCGTAGCCGCGGGTTATCCGCGCGCGAGCATCGTCGGTGCAGTATCGGCCGGCGACGGCACTGTCGTTGTGGCTTAACGACGTCATTCGCGCAATGGCCTGCTTAGGCTGGTGCGGCGGTGCCCTTTGCAACGACCGCGGTGTGGATCTCTTCCGTCAGCTTGTTGTTGAGCTGGATCAGCCGCTGCAATTCGTCCTGGATCCTCAAGAGCGCCTGAGCGTCTCTGTAGGTCTGCAGCGCCTGTTTGTCGGAAGCCGCGGCCGCAACCTTCTGCCCCACCATGATCACCGAAAGCAGAACCAACTGCAGGAATGTCTGGGCGACCCAGGCAATCAGTGTGGCCACGCCGCCATAGATCGCCGACGGCAGGCTGATAAGGGCAATTCCCCCAAAGGCATAAGCGCACCACATCGTGCCGACGATATTCGTGATGACCACGGCTATCCGGCCGTTGAGGCCTACGTTTTCATGCTTGGTAAGGTGTGGCCCGGTCTTGTCGCGTTCCTTGATTCGCGGGTCCGGAGTGTGTTCGACGTTCGTCATTTTGTCCTCATCGCAAAGTCGGTTTGTCCCTCAGGGTGGGCAGCGGTGTCGGACATGGCCTCGACCGCGAGCGGACAATGAGGGCTCTAATCTTGTTCCATGGCGATCTCGTTGTTGCGCGATATCTAATACAGCATGATATCTATTTGAAATACATGGACAACTTGTCCATTCAACCGGACAAGATTTCCAACCCTAACGGAAGGTCGCACGACGTCGCGATCTCACGGTGGTGCCGGGCAGACGGTTCCGAGATGATGGCGGAAGAGAGCGGGAGTCGAACCCACCAAAGACAGTCTCGCTGCCTCACTCGGATTTGAAGTCCGAGCGCCCCACCGGGGACGATTCTCTTCCAGGATCACTCCGATCACGACGCGGCTGAGGCGTCAACGGACCGAACAAATCCAGACGATGCCTGTTGGTACGACGCTGGTCGCCCCGGCTAAGGGTGACCCCGTGGCGATCGAAAAATTCGAGTATCTGGATCGCGACCTTGCGGCCATTGTCCAGTCGATCGCGAAACTGGGCCGCCGTGAAGGCACCATTCCCCGAGGGACCTGCAAGGTCGGCGGCGATGGCGACCATCTGGCGAACCGTGCTGCGCAGGAAGAAGTGGTCGATCGCCACCTCGTCGACGAAACCGAGCCGACCGACCAATTTCAGGAGCCGCCGGATATCGCGCTCCCCCTGCCCCGTCAGCACTGCAATATCGCGCACGCGCGGCGGCCTGTACTGGGCCGCGCCGCCGAGCAACGACTCGACACCATGCCAGAGCGCTTCGTCCTTTGGGGTGAGCCGGACCGTGTGCGTCGCCAGACGCACGAACGCGCCGTCCAGCGCGATGGCATGGTCGCGTGCCACCTTCTGCAGCGCGGCGGCAAACACTGCGGCAGGCAGCCGCGGCTGCAACAGCAGACGGAGCTTTTCGCGGCCGATGCCTTGCAGGTCCGGATATTGCGCGTGGAAGGTGGCAAGCGCGTTGAGCAGCGCCGATGTGTAGGCATGCCACCGCGAGCGCGAAACGGCGATCCGGTCCGCCTCGACGGGCAGGACGATCGCATCCACTGCGGCCGGCAGGCTCTCCCGTTCGCCCGGTGCCAGCGCGCGATCGCTGGCGAAGCCACCCACATCTTGGAAATAGGGGCTTGTTTCGAGCAGCGCGGCGAAGGCCTGTCGCGGATCGCTCAAGGACAGCGCGGCACGCAATGCCGCGCGCTCGGGCGTTCGCCGCCGCCGTGCCGGCGGTCTCAGGTCGAGGAACTGTCCGCCGCCAATGGTCCTCTGGGCCGAAGTGTCCCGGATCACGAAGCGATCGAGCGCAGCCGCCGCGATCGGGCGATCCAGGACCAGTTGCACATCCGCGCCCATGCCAGGATCGAGCGCCGCCTCGCCCAGGAGGACGACATGGGCGCCGACCTCGGCCGAGGCATGATGCAGGCGCACCGGGAACCATTGCCGCAATCCCTTGCTCTCGCTCGGCAGCAGCTTCAACCTGGCGTCGATACGGTCCGTCGGCGCGTGCAGTTCCGGATCGAGCACCATATCGCCACGGTGGACGGCCTCCTTGGAAATCTCCTCGCCCTGCAGGTTGAGCGCACAACGATCCCCGGCACGGCCTGACTCCGCCGGCTCGTTCTGCACGTGCAGCGACCGCACGCGCGCGGCCAATCCGAAAGGACTTATGCGCACCCGATCGCCGACCCGCACTGTTCCGGTCAGGATGGTTCCAGTCGCCACCACGCCGATCCCGGCAAGCGTGAAGACACGGTCGACGGCCAACCGGAAACGCTGGTCGGCGCTGGAACGCGGCAGCTCGCCGCCGGCGGCCGCCAGCCGGCCGCGCAGATGCTCGACGCCTTGGCCGGTTACGGCGGATACCGGCAGCACATCGGCGCCTTCCAAGGCGGTCTCCGCGACCATGGCGCGAATCTCGGCGCTCACCTGCGCAAGCCGCTCGGGCGTCGCAAGGTCCGATTTGGTCAGGGCGATGATGCCCCGCCGGATTCCAAGCAGGTCGATGATTGCCAGATGCTCGCGAGTTTGCGGCATGATGCCGTCGTCGGCCGCCACGACCAGCATCGCGAAGTCGATGCCCGTTGCTCCGGCGAGCATCGTGTGGACAAAGCGCTCATGCCCCGGAACGTCGATGAAGCCGAGCCGTCGGCCGCCCTCGACCGGAAGATAGGCGAAGCCGAGGTCGATGGTGATGCCGCGCGCCTTTTCTTCCTTCAGCCGATCGCCCTCGACCCCTGTCAGCGCTTTGACGAGAGCCGTTTTTCCGTGGTCGATATGTCCGGCGGTGCCGATAATCATGGATGCTGCCGAGCGTCGACCGGCCCCCTTGCCGCCAGTTCGGCCAGCGTCGAGACAAAGGCGTCTTCGTCGGTCAGGCAGCGCAGATCGAGAACCAGGCCGCCATCCGCGGTGCGGCCGATGACGGGCCTCGTCAACGCGCGCAGCGCCGCGGCCAGCCGGTTCAGCGCGCCGCTGCCCGATCGCGGCCGAACCGCGAGGCCGGCGCTCGCGATCGTATCGAGCGGCAGGGCGCCGGATCCGATCTGGCTGTCGCAAGCGCATAGCGAGACCTCAAACTCGTTGCCCACCGCTTGCGCCAGCATCGGCTGCAGGCGACGCGCCTGCGCCTCGATGTCCTCTCTGGGGCGGGCGAGCAGCCTGAGCGTCGGCAGGCGTTCGGCCAGCCGGTCAGGATCGAGATAGAGTTTCAAAGTGGCCTCGATCGCCGCAAGCCTGATCTTGTCGACGCGCAGCGCCCGCTTCATCGGATTGCGGTTCACCGCCGCTATCAGATCCGCGCGCCCGACGATGAAGCCTGCCTGGGGGCCGCCCAGCAGCTTGTCGCCGGAAAAGGTCACTATGCCCGCCCCCTGCTGGACGGCCTCGCGAACGGTCGGCTCGTCGCGCATCCCATAGCGCGACAGATCGGCCAGCGAGCCCGATCCGAGATCGTGGACAAGGGAGACCCCGGCGGCATCGGCTATGGCTGCGAGCTCGGCAGCGCCGACTTCGGCGGTGAAGCCCTGGATGCGGTAATTCGATGTATGAACCTTGAGGATGGCGCCCGTCCGCTCACCGAGCGCGGCGCGATAGTCCTTGGCATGGGTACGATTGGTGGTTCCCACCTCGACCATCAGCGCGCCGGCGCGGGCCATGATGTCGGGCATGCGGAACGCCCCGCCGATCTCGATCAATTCGCCGCGCGAGACGATCGCCTCGCGACCTTGTGAAAGCGTGTTGAGCGCGAGCAGGACCGCGGCGGCATTGTTGTTGACGACGGTTGCGTCTTCCGCGCCGGTCAGTTCGCACAAGAGTCCGCGCACATGCTCGTCGCGCTCGCCGCGTTGGTCGGTTTCGAGATCGAATTCGAGCGCCACGGCGTCGCGCATCGCCCCTGTTGCCGCCTCGATCGCCGCTTCGGCAAGCAAGGCGCGTCCGAGATTGGTATGCAACACGGTGCCGGTCAGGTTGAACAGCGGACGCAGGTCCGAACTGTATTTCTGCTCCAGGCTGATCAGCGAATTGGTCAGAAGATCTTCCGCCGACGCAACAGGCGCGCCAGCCATGATCTCCTTTCGCGCCGTGTCGATCGCGCCGCGGATCGCATCCGTCACGGCTGTTCGCCCAAACCGGTGAAACAGAGCCGGCGGCGCCCGCTCGAGAAGCGTCGCGACAGAGGGCAGCTTGCGCATGCCCGCCATGGTTTCGGTCATGGGCGCCTCACCGATCGCGGATCTCCTTCGATATCGGCTGCATCGTTTCTTATGTCAGCCGTTGTTCCACGATAGCACGTTGATCCCGCCGATTTCATTCTGCTTTGGAGGCCGCACGCTGCTGCGATGGATTGAGCGCGCCCTTCCTGGCCCTCCCCTGCGTGATCAGACGGGCGCTGCGATGGCCGCTGAAGTGAATCCAGACCCAGTTCAGCGCGACCGCAAGCCGGTTCCGCAGTCCAATGAGGAAGAAGATGTGGGCGACGCCCCAGAGCCACCAAGCCAGCCGGCCCTTGAGCTTGACCCAGCCGAAGTCGACGATGGCGGCCCGCTTGCCGATCGTCGCGAGATTGCCGGCGTTCTTGTACGCGAAGGGCGGCGGCGTGTAGGCGCCCCGCAGGCGCGCCTTGATCACGTCGGCCACATAGCGTCCCTCCTGCTTGGCGGCGGGCGCCACGCCCGGGACCGGCTTTCCGTCCTCGGTTTCAACATGAGCCGTATCGCCGACGGCAAAGATATCCGGATGCCCCGGCACGGTCAGGTCTGGCTGCACGAGGATCCGGCCGGCGCGATCGGCCGGCGCATTGAGCCAATCGGCAGCAGGCGAGGCGGCAACGCCCGCCGCCCAGAGAATGGTTTTTGCGGGGAGAAACTGTCCGCCGAGTTCGACGCCGTCCTCCCCACATTGCGAGACGGCGTGTCCCAGCTTGATCTTGACGCCAAGGCGGGTGAGCGCGCGCTCGGCGTAGGCGGACAGATCCTCGGTGAAGCCAGAAAGGATGCGGGGGCCTGCTTCGACCAGGACGACGTGTACACTTCGCGTATCGAAATTGCGAAAGTCGTTGCGCAGCGTGTCCCGGGCAAGCTCCGCGATCGTGCCGGCCAGTTCCACGCCCGTCGGACCCGCGCCGATGACCACGAATGTCAGATACGCGGCCCGTTCGGTTTCATTCTTTTCCCACTCCGCCTGCTCGAAAGCAGCCAGTATCCGCCGCCTGATGGTGGTGGCATCCTCGAGCGTCTTCAGGCCCGGCGCGTATGGTTCCCATTCGTCGTGACCGAAATAGGCGTGGCGGGCCCCGGTCGCCAAAATCAGGGTATCGAAGGAGATCGGTTCCTCGTCCTCCAAAAGGACCTTCCTGTCCTGCGTATCGAGGCCGACGACCGTACCGAGCAATGTCGTGACGTTCTTGTGGCTGCTGAGAAGGGATCGGATCGGCCAGGCGATCTCGGAGGTCGCGAGCGAAGCGGTCGCAACCTGGTAGAGCAAGGGCTGGAAGAGGTGATGGTTGCGTCGATCGATCATCGTCACGCGCACGGGAGCGCTTGCAAGTCCGCGAGCAGCCTCCAAGCCGCCGAAGCCGGCTCCGACGATGACGATGTGATGAAGCTGATCCGTCACCATTCAAGGATCCAATTCGTTTCGCGCGGGATAGATGACCTTTCCACCGGGTTGAACCACAGCCCCCTCGGTGAGGCGAGCAGGCACCAGGCGGCCCTGCCCCAAAATGTGGAAAACGGTTTCCCCGACGGCGACGAGATAGTCGGCGACGATGCGGCGATGGCACCGACACCACAACGCCTCAGAGCACATGATCGCGCAGCGCCGTTCGCGCTGGTGGAGCAATAGCTCGATGCCTGCGTGAAACTGCGGCGAAAGCGCATAGTCGGCATAATTGTGGAAGCTCTGGTTCGTCCAGAAACCGTTGATGTCAGGCGGCAGGCCCGGCGTCCTGCCGCGAAGTCCGCCGAGGGCTGAAACGTATTCGTATGATATGCGGAAAACTGACAAAGCGCCGCGCAACCTGTCTTGGTTGAACTGCGGGTTGGCCCTGGACATGGGCACCTTCCTTATATCAGTAACAAGGTCGATACCGACTCCGTTCAACAGAGCGACGAACTCTTCGAGGCTTCTGTTGGAATGGCCGATCGTGACGAAAGGAAGCGCCATGCGCTGCCTTCACGCATAGTCGAGGGCGCTGCCCTTATGGGCCGCGACGTGATCGGTTTTGTCGCTCTTGATCTCGTATTGGGGATCGTCTTCTGAGGCGTAATGCACGTGCCCTTTGTAGTCGAAGTTCGTCGCGTGGATGGCAACAATCCTCCCCGAGACCCGCCCAGCCTCGGAATTCCAGCTAACATGATCGCCAATCCTAAATCTTCTTGGCATCTCGCGGAGCCCCATTTTCGTCCCGGAGCACTCTTCAGGTTGCTTCGCGCTCTGATGCGATCCCAGCCGCAGACAGTCCAGATTGCCAGCCAGGGCCGACCATGGGATCGCAACGACAACATCATTAGACACGTTCAACAACTCTGTTGTTCCGCCTAGTCTTGACTGTCGACTATAACCTTATCGATTAATCTTTCATTGTGGCGGATAAACTCATCTCGGGTCATCTTAGAGGCATGCCATGCGGCCTGTAGGCCAGCATCACGATCAAGCCATTCGTTCCGTGTTTGATGATCGAGCTTGCGGCGCCGCGCATCCTGTGACCCGTGCGAGTCTCTATCATGATCTCTGGACATCGCATTCCTCCTCTGTCGGCGCTCTGATCCGCAGCAAAATCCTTGTCCCGCTTCAAATCTCAAGCAACAGACGTGCCAATTCGAAATGCAGCGATATTAATAAGTTACGAGGCAGAACCCTGGTGACGCCGGACAATTTGTCGGTGTTCGCCCGACATGTTGTCCAAGGCAGAAATGCGGCGACGCCGGATGCTGGAGCATGATCCCGAAAAGTGGGAACCGGCTTTCGGAAAAGATCAGCTTCAACAAAAGAGCTGGATCAGGATGGCGATTCGCCAAACGTCACCCTTCCAAAGCGTCGCGCGCCGAAATTCGTTCTGTTCCGCCAAGGACTCGCGCCGTTCGTCGGCTATTTCCTCGTTTTTTCGGGGTCGAGGACCACAGAGGCCTCTGTCGTCAGAAGTCTGAACGTAAAGGACTGGAAGAAATAAAGTTCTACGCTCGTGGCGGAATGGTTCGAATAGCCGATCGAGATATCCTGCCCGATATCGAGTTCGAAGTCGCCGCCCCGGGTTGTGAGCAGGAACGCGCCGGCAACGGCAGGCGCCCAGATTACGCCTCCGTCGACCACTCGCTCGATATGGTGGAAGACCGGATAGCCGTCATCGCTCCCCCCGCTCGCCGCGGTGTAGGCATCCGCACCGAGCACGAGAGCATAGGGCCCATTGCAGCCGGCGAGCTTCAACTCGCTCACCGCCTGGGCGGCGGCGCTCGAATAGGCCTTCACGTTGGACGGAAGCATCAGATGAGGATTGCTGCTGCCTTCGCGGACGCCCTGAATGCCAGCCGCCGCGTATCCATCGAAAACAGAGCGGTCCTCGGCGAAGGCGATCTTGCGCGCGGCTTCCTTCACGGGGGACCAATCCGAATCCGTCGCGCCACGTTCCACGTCATCGATCGCCTGGCGCGAAAGCTCGAATGGGACGCAAAGCTCGACCAGCGGTTTCGCTTCCCGCAATACGGTCTGAATCCCCTCACCTAGTCCAGGGATTTGTCTGGTATGACCGGTGCCGACAGCTGAGAAGTCGATCCCTTTCGGCCCGACGACGTCGACAACACGGCGCGCCGCCAGATGGCGCTTCAAGGTACGAGACGCCTCCTCCTCGATCTGTTCCCAGGCAGCGCTGGAGATGGGAGCCAGTTCCCGATGGAGATTATTCATGTCCTGCCTCTTTCCTCAAAGATCCGATACCGAGTGAACCGTCGCCGGCGGAAGCGTCCGGCCGGGGCGCCGCGGGCGTTGGCGTAACGTCCGGGCTGGCGTCGATATCCGGCCGCGCCTCGGGGTCGACATCGTCGAGGAAGGTCGCCGTCGGCACGAAGAACAGCGACCCCGTCACCGCGCGGCTGAAATCCAGCAGATGGTCGTAAGTGCCCGGCGGGTTGCCGATGAACATGTTCTCCAGCATCTTCTCGATGCGATGAGGGGACCGCGCGTAGCCGATGAAATAAGTGCCGAACTCGCCTTTGCCCACTTCGCCGAATGGCATGTTGTCGCGCACGATCTGAAGTTGCTCTCCGTTTTCTTC
>NZ_VFUX01000014.1:0-142871 GCF_006441275.1 Mesorhizobium sp. B2-4-17
ATGTTCGATCCAACCGAATGCTGGAACTATCTCAAACAGGCAGGCTACGTTGCATGTTAATCGCCCGATGCTCTAGGAGCGCAGCGGAGCAGAATTCTGCACCGCAGCGGCGCTCGTGTGTCGCGGCATGGATCCTCGGGCCTGCGCCGCGTCGCTACGCTCCTTGCTCCGCCCGTGGATGACGAAGAATGGCCGGTTCCGCCAATCGCTGGGCATGCGCCAATCAACGTCAGCACAGGGCTGATAGCCGGTTAGGACAATTTCGTAACGCCAATTAACCGTTTCGCCGTTTTTTGGTCTTAGGAAAAAACCATGAAACGTGTCATCGCTATCGCCGACCGCGCGGCTTCAGTGTCGCTGAAGCTGCTTGTCGCGCTCAACGCCCTGTTTTTCCTTTCCTTCCTTGCCGTCCTTTTGTTCGCGGCCGGAAGGGCGCATGCGGAAATCCCGACCTGCACCGGCGCCGACATGTTGTCGGCCCTGCAGAAGAGCAGCCCTGCCACCTACAGCAAGATCGAAGCGGACGCCGCCGCCACGCTCAATGGCAAGGGGCTGTTGTGGAAACTGGAGAAATCAGGCGAACAGCCGTCCTATCTGTTCGGCACCATGCACATGACCGACCCGCGCGTCACCACGCTGCCGGAGGACGCACAAAAGGCCTTTGATGCAGCCGGCACCCTCATCATCGAGACCACCGACGTGCTCGACAAGCAGAAGATGATGACGGCGATGCTCAAGCAGCCGGACCTGATGATGTTCACGGACTCCACCACGCTGTCGTCACTGCTGTCACCCGACGATGCGATGGCGATGAATGCGGCACTGGACGCGCGTGGCATCCCGCCGGCAACCGTCGCCAAGATGAAGCCATGGATGCTGTCGGCCATGATGGCGCTTCCGGCTTGCGAACTCGCCCGCCAGTCCGGCGGAGCGCCGGTGCTCGACGTCAAGCTGGCGGAGAGCGCCAAGGCGGCCGGCAAGCCGGTGGAAGGATTGGAAACGGCCGAAAGCCAGTTGCGCGCCATGGCCTCGCTGCCGCTCGCCTTTCACATGAAGGGGCTGGTCGACACGCTGAAGCTGGGCGACAAGGTCAATGATATCAACGAGACCATGATTCTGCTCTACCAGCGCGGCGATACAGGCATGTTCTGGCCGCTGTTCCGCGCCGCCATGCCGGAAGAGCAGGACGACCCAGCCGGCTATGCGGCCTTCGAGGAAACAATGATCACCAGCCGCAACAAGGTGATGGTTGATCATGCCGGGCCGATCCTGGCCAAGGGCAATGCCTTCATGGCGGTCGGCGCCCTGCACCTTCCCGGTCCAGAAGGGCTGGTCGAAGATTTCCGCAAAGCCGGTTATACTGTCACCGCCGTCAATTGAGTCGGACGGCAGTGGAGGGGGCCCAAGCGCCGCGTTTCCGGCGTTTTCCTCCCCTAGCGTGAAACCCATTCAACGGTTGCGCGTTGATGGATGTTGATTGATCATTTTCATTTTCTCGGAGGACAGATTTATGGCGAACGCACCCAATCCAAACGACCCGTACAATTCGACCACCAATGCTCCACGGCCGAGCGGCGGCGGCAGCACTTGGCTGATCGCGCTGGTCGTGGTCATCCTGGCGGTTGTAGCGTATTACGTTTTCGGAAGAAGCGGTGAACATCCGGCACCTGCCGAGCCACCGGCCGCCAGCACACCGGCCCCGGCGCCCGCACCGGCGGAACCGATGAAGCCTGCTGAACCGGCCAAGCCAGCCGAACCTGCTCCCGCCCCGGCGCCGGCTCCAGCGCCAGCACCCGCTCCTGCGCCAGCCCCGGCTCCGGCTCCGGCTCCGGCACCCGCGCCAGCTCCGGCGCCCGCCCAGTAAGCGGCTCAGTGCCAAATTCGAGACGGCCCGCTGAGAAGCGGGCCGTTTTGTCTTGAAGCATGCGGCAATCCGGACGGGAACTGCCTCTGCGGGATGGTGTCAATGGCAGTGCCGCCCCCCATTGCCCTGCCGGGCATTTCTCCCCGTAACGGGCAGAAAAAGGTTGGCCAGCGCCGGCGCTTCTCTTGCAACGCCGGCAATTGGCGAAACCGCCGGCGACAGCGTCCTTCGCCCCGTTTACGGGGAGAAGATGGCGGCAGCCAGATGAGGGGCAGCGCGACGCTCACAGACTCTTGCGAGCGCCGCGGAGCAGGGCAGGCGAAGCGTGGCCCGGCGAACCGTTACCCCCTAGATATGGATCGGCTTGAAGAAGGTCGCCAGCGCCGCTTCCTTCACCGCTTCCGACATCGTCGGATGCGCGTGGCAGGTGCGGGCGAGGTCCTCCGACGATCCGCCGAACTCCATCAGCACCGCCGCCTCGTGGATCATCTCGCCGGCGCCGAAGCCGACGATATGCACGCCGAGCACGCGGTCGCTGGCCTTGTCGGCCAGGATCTTGACGAAGCCGTCGGTATGCAGCATGGCGCGCGCCCGGCCATTGGCGCTGAACGGAAACTTGCCCACCTTGTAGTCGATGCCGGCCTTCTTCAGCTCTTCCTCGGTCTTGCCGACCGAGGCGATTTCCGGGCTGGTGTAGACGACGCTCGGGATGACGTCGTAGTTCACATGGCCAGCCTGGCCGGCGATGGTTTCGGCCACCGCCACGCCCTCGTCCTCGGCCTTGTGCGCCAGCATCGGGCCGGCGATGACGTCGCCGATGGCATAGATGCCGGGCAAATTGGTCCTGAGATGACCGTCGGTCTTGACCCGGCCGCGCTCGTCGACCTCCACTCCGGCCTCCTTGAGACCAAGACTGTCGGCATAGGCGCGGCGGCCGGTGGCGATCAGCACGACATCGGCATCGATCGTCTCGGCCGCCCCCCCCTTCACCGGCTCGAAGGTCACGCTGGCGCCCTTCTTGGCCTTGGTGACGCCGGTGACCTTGGCGCCGAGCTTGAACTCGAAACCCTGCTTGGAGAGCATCCGCTGGAACTGCTTGGAAACCTCGCCATCCATGCCGCCGAGGATCGTGTCGAGGAACTCGACCACGGTGACCTTGGCGCCAAGCCGCGCCCAGACCGAGCCGAGCTCGAGCCCGATGACGCCGCCGCCGACCACCACGAGATGGCCGGGAACCTTTTCCAGCGATAGCGCGCCGGTCGACGACACGATCACCTTCTCGTCGAAATCGACCTTGACGCCCGGAATGCCGGCGACGTCGGAGCCGGTGGCGATGACGATGTTCTTGGTCTCGATCTCCTCGACCTTGCCGTCCTCGCCGGTCACCGAGACCTTGCCGGCCGCGACCACCTTGCCGGTGCCGCGAAAGGAGTCGATCTTGTTCTTTTTGAACAGGAAGGCGACGCCGTTGACGTTCGACGCCACCGTCGTGTCCTTGTGCGTCATCATCTTCTTCAGATTGAGCTTCGGTGCCGGTATCTCGACGCCCAGCGTATCGAAGGAGTGGCCAGCCTCGGCGAACATTTCGGAGGCATGAAGCAGCGCCTTGGACGGGATGCAGCCGATGTTGAGGCAGGTGCCGCCGAAGGTCGCGTTCTTCTCGACCACGGCGACCTTAAGCCCGAGCTGTGCCGCCTTGATGGCGCAGACATAGCCGCCCGGTCCCGATCCGATGATAACGACGTCATAAGCCATAATGGTGTCCTTCTCTCGGTTGGGGCTCAGCGGCCGCCGCTGACATTCAGGATCGCGCCCGTCGTATAGGACGCGGCGTCGGATAGAAGATAGAGGACCGCACCTGCGACTTCGTCGGCAGTGCCCGCCCGCTTCATCGGCAGCATGTCCTGCATCCGCTCCACGCGATCGGGCTGGCCGCCGGAGGCATGGATTTCGGTGTCGGTGATGCCGGGGTGACCGCATTGACGCGGATGCCCTCCAGCGCCACCTCGCGCGCCAGGCCGACTGTCATGGTGTCGATCGCGCCCTTGGAGGCAGCGTAGTCGACATATTCGCCGGGCGAACCGAGCCTGGCGGCGGCGGACGAGATGTTGACGATGGCCCCGCCCTTGCCGCCGTGGCGTGTCGACATGCGCTTCACCGCCTCGCGGGCACAGAGAAACGAACCGACGACGTTGATGCGCATCATGCGTTCGAGCCGCGCCACATCCATCTCGTCGACGCGCGCCTTGACGTCGACGATGCCGGCATTGTTGACAAAGGCGTCGAGCCGGCCGAAGGCGCGATCCACCGCTTCGAACATGGCCATGATATCGGATTCATTGCCGACATCGCCCTTTACCGCGAAGGCCTCGCCACCGGCGGCTTCGATTTCGGCGACCAGCGCGGCGGCGGCAGCCTTGTTCGAGGCGTAGTTCACCGCGACGCGATAGCCGGCCTTCGACGCGAGCCGGCAGATCGCCGCGCCAATGCCGCGACTGCCTCCGGTGACCAGCAGAACCTTCCCGCTCATTCCTGGCATCCCTTCAGGGCAAACACATCCGACGGCACTTTCGAAAAGCCGCTGCCGCCAAAGGCGTTGGATTGCCGCAGCACCGGCCCGAGGTCAGGCAGGATAAGGATTTTCGGCGCCTCGATGCCTTCGGCCGGCAAAAGCCCGATATTGCCGTTGTCGTCAGACGTGTAGATGACGCCATTCCACAGCGTGCAGGCGGCAAGTTCGGCGCCGGTGCTGTCGCCTTCCGGGCATTTGTACATCAGCGCGCCGTTCGGCCGCGCCACGCCCTCATTCCACATGGCGATGCCGTTCAGCACGACATTGTTGTCGAGGATGAGCCGGAACGTGTTGGTGACGGTTGCCGAGGTGCCTGTCAGCGTAAAATCGATCTCGGCGCCGCTCGTCTCAGCACCGCGTTGGGCATCACCATAGACGGCAAGCTCGATCGGACAGGCGGCGAAGGCTGTAGAGCCGATGAACAGGATCACCGGCGCCCCGGCGGCACATTTGATCATGACGGATGCCAAGGCGTCGCGCAGCATTAGGCGGCCTACTGGCTTTCGCGGCCGTCGGCGTTTTCCAGCACGCCGAAATCCGTCATCAAAAGCAACGGCTCGCCGGCCGCATTCAATCCCCAGAAAGACGGATAAATCCCATCACCCCAACCACTCCAGAACATCGCAACATTGATCGGGTTACCAGGAACGGGATAGTGCATGACGAACCGGTCCTGGTTGGGCGCGAACTCGGTCGCCAGCACGTCGTCATAGTAATTCTGGTCGGCCTCAAGCTTGTCTTGCTGATCCGACATCAACGCCATCGCCATCTTGTCCATGAACGAACCAAGGCCGGCATCGACGGGATAGCCAAATACCTCGTCGCCCTTCAAGGTCGATGCATCCTGGCCGGGCAAGGTTGCCAGTTCCCAGCGAATTGGCTTGCCGGGCCGGAAACGCAGGACTGCCACAGCAACACGGCCTTGTGCCTCAAGCAGCGAGACCGGGTAGCGCCCCGGTTTGATCTTACGGCTCAATGCTGGCCAGTCGATTCCGGTAGTCAGCGGATCGCAGGCAATGATTTCGCCTGTCGGCAAATCCAGCTCCCCGATCGCAGTGACGGTTATCTCTCGCTCCGCCATTTGCGCTTCGCTCAGGTCGAAGAGGCCGAGATTGCTGCTCGCTTGCGCCGGATTCCATTCGGCCGGCGCGGTCGGCATGGTCATGGAAGTCCAGGGCTCACGCCGCAACATCCGCAGCGCACGGCCTAGCCTGAACCCTAACTCCTCTACCCAGCTGCCCATTGCGGATCAGCTCCGATCACAGATCGAGCACCAGCCGTTCCGGATCCTCCAGGCTTTCCTTGACCCGCACCAGGAAGGTCACCGCTTCCTTGCCGTCGACGATGCGGTGATCATAGCTGAGCGCCAGGTACATCATCGGCCGGATCACGATCTGGCCGCCGACCACGACCGGCCGGTCCTGGATCTTGTGCATGCCGAGGATGCCGGATTGCGGCGCATTGAGGATCGGCGTCGACATCAGCGACCCGTAAACGCCACCGTTGGAGATCGTGAACGTACCGCCCTGCATATCCGCGACCGACAGCTTGCCGTCGCGCGCGGCGATACCCAGCCGGCCGATCTCCTTCTCGATCTCGGCGATGGACATCTGGTCGGCATCGCGCACGACCGGAACCACGAGGCCCTTTTCGGTGCCGACGGCGACGCCGACATGCGCAAAATTCTTGTAGATGATGTCGGTGCCGTCGATCTCGGCGTTGACCGCCGGGATTTCCTTCAGCGCGTGGGTGACGGCCTTGGTGAAGAAGCCCATGAAGCCGAGTTTCACACCGTGCTTCTTCTCGAACACGTCCTTGTACTTGGTCCTGAGCGCCATCACCGCGCTCATGTCGACCTCGTTGAAGGTGGTGAGCATGGCGGCGGTCGACTGCGCTTCCTTGAGCCGGCGCGCGATGGTCTGGCGCAGCTTGGTCATGCGCACGCGCTCCTCGCGTGACGCGTCGTCACCCGAGGATGGGGCGCGGGCAGCGGCCGGAGCCACCGGAGCAGGCACCGCCTTCGGCGTCTCGGCCGGCTGCGATGGCGCACCCTTGGAGATGGCGTCGAGAACATCGCCCTTCAGCACCTGGCCGCGCTTGCCCGAGCCGGAAAGCTGGTCGACCGACAGATTGTTCTCGGCGATCAATTTCGCAGCCGCCGGCGCCGGCGGCATGGTGCGAGGCTCGACCGGGCCGGCATCGCCGGCGATCTTGGCGGTCTCGGCGGCGGCCTGCTTGGTGGTCTGCGCCGCGTCGGGGCTCGACGCCTGCGCCACCGCCTGCGGCTTGGCCGCCGGCGCGGCCGCGCCTCCAGCCGAAATCGAGCCCAGCAATGCGCCGACGCCGACCGTCTCGCCTTCCTTGACGGTGATTTCGCCCAGCGTGCCGGCGGCAGCGGCCGGAACCTCGACCGTCACCTTGTCGGTTTCGAGTTCGACCAGCGGCTCGTCGACGGCAATGGCATCGCCGACCTTCTTGAACCATTTGCCGATGGTCGCCTCGGTGACGGATTCGCCGAGTGTGGGGACGCGGATTTCGGTAGCCATTGTGCCTGTCCGTTGTTCCTGAGTTCTATTCGCCAAGCGCGTCTTCGAGCAAGGCGGCGAGCTGGGCAAGGTGCTTCGACATCAATCCGGTCGCCGGCGACGCGGCCGCCGGGCGGCCGGTGTAGCGCACCCGCTGGTGCTTGGCGTCGATATGCGCCAGCACCCATTCCAGATACGGGTCGATGAACGACCAGGCGCCCATGTTCTTGGGCTCCTCCTGGCACCACACCATCTCGGCATTGCGGAAGCGCGACAATTCGGTGATCAGCGCCTTGGCCGGGAACGGATAGAGCTGTTCGACGCGCAGCAGGTAGATGTCGTTGATGCCGCGCTTCTCGCGCTCCTCGTAGAGGTCGTAATAGACCTTGCCCGAACACAGCACGACGCGGCGGATCTTGCTGTCCTTGACCAGCTTGATCGCCTGGTTGGGCAACAGCTGGGCGTCATCCCACAACAGCCGGTGGAACGAGCTTTCGCCCGACATTTCCGGAAGCGTCGACACTGCCCGCTTGTGGCGCAGCAGCGACTTCGGCGTCATCAGGATCAGCGGCTTGCGGAAGTCGCGCTTCAGCTGCCGGCGCAATATGTGGAAGTAGTTAGCCGGCGTCGTACAATTCGCCACCTGCATGTTGTCTTCGGCGCAAAGCTGCAGGAAGCGCTCCAGCCTGGCCGAGGAATGTTCCGGGCCCTGGCCTTCATACCCATGCGGCAGCAGGCAGACGAGGCCCGACATTCTGAGCCACTTGCGCTCGCCCGACGAGATGAACTGGTCGAACACCACCTGGGCGCCATTGGCGAAGTCGCCGAACTGCGCTTCCCACAGGGTCAGCGCCTTCGGCTCGGCCAGGCTATAGCCATATTCGAAGCCCAGCACCGCCTCTTCCGACAGCATCGAATTGATGACTTCATAGCCGGCTTGCGCCGCCGACAGATTGTTCAGCGGGATATAGCGGGTCTCGTCGCGCTGGTCGTAGAGCACGGAATGGCGCTGCGAGAAGGTGCCGCGTTCAGAATCCTGCCCCGACAGGCGGATCGGATTGCCGTCCAGCAGGATGGCGCCGAAAGCCAGCGCCTCGGCCGTCGACCAGTCGATGCCTTCGCCGGACTCGATCGCCTCGCGGCGATTCTCGAGGAAGCGGATGATCGTCTTGTGCGCCTCGAAACCCTTCGGCACCTCGGTCAGCTTCTTGCCGATTTCCTTCAGCGTCTTGACCGGCACGGCGGTCTTGCCGCGCCTTTGCTCATCCTGGTTGTCGGCCGTGCGCAGGCCCGACCAGGCGCCGTCCAGCCAGTCGGCCTTGTTGGGCTTGTAGTGCTGGCCGACTTCCCATTCGGATTCCAGATGCGCGCGCCAGTCGGCTTTCATCTTGTCGAATTCGGCCTGGGTGATGTGGCCTTCGGCGATCAGGCGGTCGGCGTAGATCTGCACCGTCGTCTTGTGGGTGCGGATGTTGCGGTACATGATCGGCTGCGTGAAGGCCGGTTCGTCACCCTCATTATGGCCGAAGCGGCGGTAGCAGAACATGTCCACGACCACCGGCTTATGGAACTTCATGCGGAATTCGATCGCCACCTTGGTGGCATGGACCACGGCTTCCGGGTCGTCGCCATTGACGTGGAAGATCGGTGCCTCGATCATCTTGGCCACGTCTGACGGATAGGGCGACGAGCGCGAGAAGCGCGGATTGGTGGTGAAGCCGATCTGGTTGTTGATGATGAAATGCAGCGTGCCTGCGACGCGGTGACCGCGCAGGCCGGACAGGCCGAGGATTTCGGCGATCACGCCCTGGCCTGCGAAGGCGGCGTCGCCATGCAGCAGGAGCGGCAGCACCTTGGCCCGTTCCTCCAGCGGCACGATCTCCTCGCGGCCACGGGCGAACAAATAGTCCTGCTTGGCGCGCGCCTTGCCCATCACCACCGGGTCGACGATTTCCAGGTGCGACGGGTTGGCGGTCAGTGACAGATGCACCTTGTTGCCGTCGAACTCGCGGTCCGAGGAGGCGCCGAGATGGTACTTGACGTCGCCCGAGCCCTCGACCTCGTCGGGGGCGGCCGAACCGCCCTTGAACTCGTGGAAGATGGCGCGGTGCGGCTTTGCCATAACCTGGGAGAGCACGTTGAGGCGGCCACGATGGGCCATGCCGAGCACGATTTCCTTCAAGCCGAGCTGGCCACCGCGCTTGACGATCTGCTCCAGCGCCGGGATCAGCGATTCACCGCCGTCGAGGCCGAAGCGCTTGGTGCCCTTGTACTTGACGTCGATGAATTGTTCAAAGCCTTCCGCCTCGACCAGCTTCGACAGGATCGCCTTCTTGCCGGCGGCGGTGAACGAGATTTCCTTGTCGGCGCCCTCGATGCGCGCCTGGATCCAGGCCTTCTCCTCGGGATCGGAGATGTGCATGAACTCGACGCCCAGCGTCGAGCAATAGGTGCGAGTCAGGATTTCCAGCATCTGCCGGATGGTGCCGAATTCGAGCCCGAGCACATTGTCGAGGAAGATCGGCCGATCGTAATCGGCTGCGGTGAAGCCGTAATTCTCCGGCGACAGCTCGTTATAATCCTCGAGCGGCTTGGCGATGCCGAGCGGGTCGAGATTGGCGTGCAGATGGCCGCGCATGCGGAAGGCGCGGATCATCATGATGGCGCGCACCGAATCGCGCGTTGCCTGGTGCACGTCGGCGTCGGACAGCACGACGCCATTGGTGACCGCCTTGTCCTTGACCTTCTTTTCCAGGTGCTTTTCGACGATGCCCCAATTGCCATCGAGCGCCGACACCAGTTCGCCATTGGCCTGCAGCGGCCAGGAAGGCTTTGCCCAGGACGCGCCCTTGGCGTTCTTGCGCACGTCGCCGGCATCGTCCTTCAGCCCGGCGAAGAACTCCTGCCATTCGGGATTGACCGAGGCGGGATCGTCCTCATACGCCGCGTAGAGCGCGTCGATATAGTCGGCGTTGCCGCCATAGAGGAAAGAGGTGAGCGAAAATTGGTCGTTGGTTTGATCTTGTCGTGCCATTTTGCCTAGCGGAGCTCTGCTCCGTTCTCCCTATCCCTAATGCGCCAAAACACGGCTAAACCGCCACATGCCAAAAGGGTTTGTATGTAGATTGTGTTCCGCGTCGGGCTGCTGCGTTTCCACACTCAAACGATATCGCGGCGCTCCTGCTTCCAGCCCAAACGTCTGACCAGCCAAAAGCTCGGGGCTTTCGTAAAGTTGATACATGTTGAAGCCGCGAAGCAACTTCACGGCAGACTGAAACTCGTCACCTGAAACGATAGCGTCCCAAAGCCCCAGATTACGCATGCCGCAGCTGTAGGTCGTGGTACCGTCCGTGACGGAATCCAGAACCATCAACTCATATATCTCAACAAAACCACCGCTTGTCCGTTCAAGCCATTGATCCGCTGAGAACGCCTTGCCAGCCGTTTCGATTTTCACACCAAGACCGCCGGCCTTGACCAGATGAGCTGCCGCCTTCGCGATGGAAATCGATGTTTCCTTCGTTTGAGGGGCGGTGGAAAGCAGGTAGACGACGCTCTTATGCGAGTCGATCTTTTCGATGACATCCTTACCGAGCCCATTGGCGAGCCCTGCGCTTGCGAAGGCTCTCGTCATGTCCTCGTCGCGATCGCAGAAATCAAACTCGAACGCAGCTTTGCTCGGGCCATGCATCATGACCATCCCGGCGGCGGCATAATCCTCTGAATGCATCGACGCCTTCGCAACAGCACGCACGAAGGCCGACTTGCCTTCCCACGGGCCAGGTATGCAAACGATGATGCGCTTCTCGTCTTCCATGTCCTGCTCACCGGCACTCGAAAGCTCAACTGCCCACGGTCTTAACCCTTGATGGCTTCCACCAGCGTCGTGCCGAGCCGTGCCGGCGACGGCGAAACTTTTATGCCGGCCGATTCCATCGCCGCGATCTTGTCTTCCGCGCCGCCCTTGCCGCCGGAGATGACCGCGCCCGCATGGCCCATGGTGCGGCCGGCCGGCGCCGTGCGCCCGGCGATGAAGCCGGCCATCGGTTTGCCGCGGCCACGCTTGGCCTCATCCTTGAGGAACTGCGCGGCGTCTTCCTCGGCCGAGCCGCCGATCTCACCGATCATGATGATCGACTTGGTCTCGTCGTCGGCGAGGAACATCTCGAGCACGTCGATGAACTCGGTGCCCTTGACGGGGTCGCCGCCAATACCGACGGCGGTGGTCTGGCCGAGGCCGACATTGGTGGTCTGGAACACAGCTTCATAGGTAAGCGTTCCCGAGCGCGAAACAACGCCGACCGAACCCTTGCGGAAGATGTTTCCGGGCATGATGCCGATCTTGCATTCCTCGGGGGTGAGCACGCCCGGGCAGTTCGGGCCGATCAGCCGTGAGGCCGAGCGGTCGAGCCGCGCCTTGACCTTGATCATGTCCATCACCGGAATGCCTTCGGTGATGCAGACGATGAGCGGGATCTCGGCCTCGATGGCTTCGATGATGGCTTCGGCAGCACCCGCCGGCGGCACATAAACGACGGACGCATTGGCGCCGGTCCTTTCCTTGCCTTCGGCAACCGTGGCGAAGATCGGCAGGCTCTCGCCCTTCGATCCGGTCCAGGTCTCGCCACCCTTCTTCGGGTGGATGCCGCCGACCATTTTGGTGCCGTGATAGGCCAGCGCCTGTTCGGTGTGGAACGTGCCGGTCTTGCCGGTCAGGCCTTGCACCAGAACCTTAGTGTTCTTGTCGACGAGAATGGACATTTTTGCGACCTGATCAGTGAGTACGGAAGGGGTTGATGGCGACCACGGAACCGTAAGTCTGCCCGTGATTGAGATCTTCGGTGTAAAGTACCTTGACGCCGAGGCGTTGGGCCGCGGCGATGATTGCGCCGTCCCAATAGGAAATCTGGTACCGTTGCGAATTCTCGATGCCTCGCATTACAACGGCGCTGTCCAGATCCTGGCAGGGCTTCATCGAAATCGCAGCGACCCACTCGGCCGCCTTCGCTGGCGCGAGCACGACCTCCGCTCGTTTGGTCACATTCATGTAGAACTCCTGCAGCACCTGCGCGGAGGTCGAATAGTCTTCTTTGGCAATCAATTCCACGGCGCGTTCATACTTCGCACGCTCGGATTTGTGTCCGATGGCGGCATAGACGAGAACGTTTGTGTCCAGGAAGCACTCAGCGGTCATAGAGATCTTCCCGGTTCCACTTTTTGCTGCCCATATCTCCCGCTGCATCTCCAGCCGCCTCGCGAGCGAGCCGCAGAAGGGCTTGCCGTGCCTCGTCCTTGGCGCGCCGCTTCGCCGCCACTGTCGCGAAAAACTCCCGCACCATGCCGTTGACGGTCGTTCGCTGTTCGGCGGCCGTCAGCTTGACCTGCTCCAGAATCTCGTCCTCGACTGCCAGGGTGATATTCTTCATTTCGTTTCTCCCGCAAATGCTCCACAGTATATGTGTAACTGTGTGGCCATCGCAAGTTCCTCACAGCCGCTTCAGATCGGTGACGGTGAGATCGCTCTTGGCATTGCCGGTGTTGAGCGTCGTCGCCGGCTCGAACATCAGCACCACCGGCTCTGGGGTCAGCGAACGCGGCCGATGCTCGACGCCGCGCGGCACGACGATGAAGTCGCCCTCGCCGAGTTCGACCGGGCCATCGCGGAAATCGATGGCAATGCGGCCGCGCAGCACGAGGAAGGCTTCGTCCTCATGGTCATGCGCATGCCAGTCGAAAACCGCGCCGAACTTGGCGACCTTGGCCTGGCTGTCGTTCACGTCGCCGGCAATATGCGGATCGAAGACCTTGCTGATCTTCCGGTCCGCCGCCTCGACCAGGTTTATCTTGCGCGGGGGCATCCGCTCAGCCCTTCACCGCCTTGACGATCTTCTTGGCCGCGTCGTCGAGATCATCGGCGGAGACGACGTTGAGGCCGCTGTCATTGATGATCTTCTTGCCGAGCTCGGCATTGGTGCCTTCCAGGCGCACCACCAGCGGCACTTTCAGCCCGACTTCCTTGACCGCGGCGATGACGCCCTCGGCGATGATGTCGCACTTCATGATGCCGCCGAAGATGTTGATCAGGATGCCCTCGACGGCCGGATCCTTGGTGATGATCTTGAACGCCGCGGTCACCTTCTCCTTCGATGCGCCGCCGCCGACATCGAGGAAATTAGCCGGCTCAGCGCCGTAGAGCTTGATGATGTCCATCGTCGCCATGGCAAGCCCGGCGCCGTTGACCATGCAGCCGATATTGCCGTCGAGCGCGACATAGGCGAGGTCGTATTTCGACGCCTCGATCTCCTTCTCGTCCTCTTCAGTGGTGTCGCGCAGCTCCATCAGCTCGGGGTGGCGGAACAGCGCATTGTTGTCGAACGACACTTTTGCGTCGAGCACACGCAGATGCCCATTCTTCATGACGATCAGCGGATTGACCTCGAGCAGGCTCATGTCCTTCTCGACGAAGGCCTTGTAGAGGATCGGGAACAGTGTGGCGCCATCCTCGGCCGCGTCGCCGTCGAGCTTCAGCGCGGCATTGAGCTTCTCCACGTCGTCCGCCGTAACGCCCTTTTCCGGGTCGATGGCGACGGTGATGATCTTTTCCGGCGTGTCATGCGCCACCGCCTCGATGTCCATGCCGCCCTCGGTCGAGACGACGAAGGCGATGCGACCAACCGAGCGGTCGACCAGGATCGACAGGTACAGCTCGCGATCGATATCGGCGCCGTCCTCGATATAGAGCCGGTTGACCTGCTTGCCGGCCGGGCCGGTCTGCTTGGTCACCAACGTGTGGCCGAGCATTTCGTTGGTGTTGGCGACGACTTCGGCAACCGACTTCGCCAGCCGCACGCCGCCCTTGGCGTCGGGGCCGAGTTCCTTGAACTTGCCCTTGCCGCGGCCGCCGGCATGGATCTGGCTCTTCACCACATAGAGCGGACCGGGCAGCGCCTTGGCCGCGGCTTCCGCCTCGCCCGCCTTGAACACCGGCACGCCTTCGGCCACCGGCGCGCCAAAGCTCTTCAGCAGCGCCTTGCCCTGATATTCATGGATGTTCATGGGGAACTGTCTCCAGATCGTTTTGGCGGGGTTTACTTCGAGGCGAGTTGCGGCGCGATCTTGACGCAGGCCTCGGTCAGGCCCTGCACCGCGGCCACCGAGCTATCGAACATCTTCTGCTCGGCCTTCGACAGGTCGATCTCGATGATGCGCTCGACGCCGCCGGCGCCGATCACCACGGGAACGCCGACATAGGTGCCCTTGACGCCATACTGGCCGGAAAGGTGCGCCGCGCATGGCAGCACGCGCTTCTTGTCCTTGAGATAGGCTTCCGCCATCGAGATCGCCGACGCCGCCGGCGCATAATAGGCCGAGCCGGTCTTGAGCAGGCCGACGATCTCGGCGCCGCCGTCGCGGGTGCGCTGCACGATCTGGTCGAGCCTCTCCTTCGAGGTCCAGCCCATCTTGACAAGGTCGGGCAGCGGAATGCCGGCGACCGTCGAATAGCGGATCATCGGCACCATGGAATCGCCATGGCCACCCAGCACGAAGGCGGTGACGTCCTCGACCGAGACCTTGAATTCCTCGGCCAGGAAATAGCGGAAGCGCGACGAGTCGAGCACGCCGGCCATGCCCACCACATGGGTCTTGGGCAGGCCGGAAAACTTCTGCAGCGCCCACACCATGGCGTCGAGCGGGTTGGTGATGCAGATGACGAAGGCCTTCGGCGCGTATTTCTTGAGGCCGGCGCCAACCTGTTCCATGACCTTGAGGTTGATGCCGAGCAGGTCGTCGCGGCTCATACCCGGCTTGCGCGGCACGCCGGCGGTGACGATGCAGACGTCGGCACCCTCGATGCCGGCATAGTCGTTGACGCCGGTCAGCCGGGAATCAAAGCCGTCGACCGGCGACGACTGCGCGATATCGAGCCCCTTGCCTTGCGGAATGCCCTCGGCGATATCGAACAGGATCACATCGCCGAGATCCTTGAGGCCGATCATATGGGCGAGCGTGCCGCCGATCATGCCCGAGCCGATAAGCGCTATCTTGTTGCGTGCCATGTGAGGATGTTTTCCCTTTGTCTGTGACTGCGCCCAAATCTTTGACGACTTGATGACGACATTGAGGAAGAGGCCGGAAGGATGCGAGAACCGCGAGATTTCGCCGCACCCATAGCCCCGGCGCAAGATAAATTCAAACGATTATTTTGAAGCAAGCATTTTCAATCGGTTAGACCAATTGGGATTTACGTAAACGTCAAAACTTTATAGGCCACCTGGGGAATTTACACAATGACGATCGAGATCAGAAGGCTCTTTCCCGGCGATGACGCCCTTGTGATGCGGGTGGCCCGCGCCGTGTTCGATGAGCCGGTGCGGCCCCTTGCCAGCTATCTCACGCATCGGGCCATTTCATGATCATGGCCCTGGCCGAGGGTGTTGTCGTCGGCCAATGCGCGGCGGTCATCCACCGCCATCCGGACAAGCCGACCGTCGAACTTCGTAAGGCTGCGCCTCGACGTGACGCTCGCAGGTCGCGGAATGGATCCCAGGGTCTGCGCGGCGCTTGCGCCGCTGCGCGCCCTAGAATGACGAGGGGCTACGCCTGCGCCCGCCCCGCTTCCGCTGGTATCGTCCGCGTCTTCCGCCGCTCCGCCCAATCCTCCAGCCAGTCGCGGCTTTGCATCTCGATAAGCCTTGACGCCGTGCGTTCGAACTCGAACACCTCGACGCCGCGCTTGGCCACGTAAAGCTCTTGCGGCGGCGCCTCGGCGCTCACCACCAGCCGGACACGGTGGTCGTAGAGCGTGTCGATCAAGAGGATGAAGCGCTTGGCCTCGTTGCGCTTGCCTTCCCCCAGCACCGGCACGTGATCGATGAAGACGGTCGAGAAGCGCCCGGCAATGGCCAGGAAATCGCGCGCGCCGAGCGGTTTTTCGCAGAGGTCGGCGAAGGAAAACCGCGCCGCGTCGCCGGCGGCGGCCGGCACCAGCACCTGCCGACCCTTCAGCGCAAGCGATGTCGCCGCCGTCGGCGCGCCGCGCGTCATCGTCCGCCAGGCCTCGTCGAGCGCCCGGTCGGCCGCGGCATTGGCTGGCGTGACATAGACCGGCGTGCGGGCAAGCTTTTCCAGTCGATAGTCCTTGTCGCTGTCGAGCGACAGCACCTGCGCGTGCCGTTCCAGAATGCCAATGAAGGGCAGGAAGAGCTGGCGGTTGAGCCCGTCGCTGTAGAGGTCTTCCGGCGCCACGTTCGAGGTGGCGACCAGCACCACGCCATTGGTGAACAGCGCCGAAAAGAGCCTGGACAGGATCATCGCGTCAGCGATGTCGGTGACCGAGAACTCGTCGAAGCACAGCACCCAGGCCTGCTCGGCGAGCGCCTTGGCCACGGGCGGGATCGGATCGTCTTCCCTGACGTCGCCGTTCTTGCGCGCCTGCCGGTGCTTCTGGATGCGGTCCTGCACCTCGGCCATGAAGTCGTTGAAATGGACGCGGCGCTTGCGCCTGACCGGCACCAGCTCGAAGAACATGTCCATCAGCATGGTCTTGCCGCGGCCGACACCGCCATGGATGTAGAGGCCCTTGACGGCCGCATGCGTCTCGCGCTTGCGGGCAAACAGCCAGCCCAGCGCACTGGATTTTTGCGCCAGCCGCTTGGCCGAGATCTCGTCGATCAATCGGTCGAGCGCGGCGGCGATTCTCTCTTGCGCCGCATCGCGCCCGATCACGCCGGTTTCCACCAGATGGTCGTAGCGCTGCCTGACGGTCACATGGGTCTGGAGGCCGTCACGCAGATGCATCGGTCACGTCATTTGTTCAGAGCAGGATGCTCCGGGGAGGACTAGGTGTGTTGAGATTCAGGTCAGGCCAAGCCGAGAATGTCGGCTTTCGAGAACCGGAGCGGAGCGTACTTTTGGGTACGTGGGCTCCGGAAGCGCAGAAAGCCGCCGCTCGCAGGCCGGCACCACCTGAATATCGGCACATCCAGCTACCTTGTAAGCGAAATCGGTTGGCCATTGGAAGTCTGGCCGTCGAATTTCGAACCGCCTGAAGAATAGAGCCGCGCCAGCGAGCCGCCATTCTCGTCATAAAGCGTCAGCTGCTTGCCGGTGACATTCCACGACTTGATGCCGTCGATCGGCGCCGGACAGTGCAGCGGCCCGGCGCGGAAGCCGGCGCCGAACTTGGTCTGCGGCGTCGCAATCTTGCAGCTCTGGCCGGAAACGCTGGCATTCCACACGCCCGCGACGCTTGCCGCGCTGAGGTCCGCGGCACCGGCCGGCGCGGAGCCGTCCGGCGGCAGCGAAGCCACCTGCGTGTTCTGCGGCGCGGTCGGGAACTGCGACGGGTCGGTGGTGCCGGGCGAAGCCGGTGGCGGCAATTGGTTGGAGGTCACCTGGCCGGAAGGCGCCGGCTGCAGCGGCGCCGGCTGCTGTTCGTCCATCGACGAGAATCGCGAGGTCGTGCAGCCGCTTGCAAAAAGCGCAGCCAGGGATACGGCCACCAGGCCGCTTTTCGAAAAATTCATTACCAACCTCCGTCGGATCCGGCTGGGGGGAACGCCGTCCGCGCAATCTCACCTCCACCAAAATGGAGAAGGTGGCGAAATTTCAACCCGATATGGTTAAAATAGGGTTTGCAGCAGGATTTGTTGCAGATTTATCACATAATGCGTGTCGCCAAAAATGCGCAGCGATTTTGGGACTACGGCATGCGTCAAATGATCCAAGCGAGTATGGCCAGTTGGCAGCCCGAAGTAGCCAAGGTGCCGCCCTGACCGATGGCATTCGGCCGGCAAACGCTTGCGCCAGGCGAGGCAGGGCCTATGTCAGGGAAACGAACCCCGCCCGGAGCAAAGATTTGATCGCGAGAAAGAGAGCCGCCAATCGCTACTACAGCGGCCCGGCCAGCGACCATTTCGACGGCACTTTCTTCTTCAATCCCGATGGCAAGCCGCCTGGCCGCTTTGCCGATCTCCTGAGATGGAAGCTGAATGGCCGGCGCTCGAAATGGCCGGCGGCGCAGCCGAGCCCGTTTCAGCGGGCAAGGCCGGCTGCACGGGTCGAAGGCTCCGATCTGAAGGTCACCATGGTCGGCCATTCCACATTGCTGATCCAAACGGTTGGCCTGAACATCCTCACCGATCCGGTCTGGTCGCAGCGCTCGTCGCCGTTTTCCTTCGCCGGTCCCAAACGCGTCAGTCCGCCGGGCATCGCTTTCGCCGACCTGCCGCCGATCGACCTCGTGCTGGTCAGCCACAACCATTACGACCATCTCGACCTCGCCACGCTGAAGCGGCTGAAGGAAAAGCACGACCCGCTGGTGGTGACGCCGCTCGGCAACGACACCATCATCAACGCCGCCGTGCCCGGCATGCGGCTGACGGCGCATGACTGGGGCGACAGGATCGCCGTTGAAGGTGGCACCGCCATTCACGTCGAACCCGCGCATCACTGGTCGGCGCGCGGCGCCCGCGACCGGCGTATGGCGCTGTGGGCCGGCTTCGTTATCGAGACACCGGGCGGAAAGATCTATTTCGCCGGCGACACCGGCTTCCATGAAGGCATTAACTACCGGCTGATCGCCGGGAAGCATGGCGGCTTCCGCTTCGCCATCCTGCCGATCGGCGCCTATGAGCCGCGCTGGTTCATGGCGCCGCAGCACCAGAACCCGGAGGAGGCGGTGGAAGGCATGCTTTTGTGCAACGCCGCCTTGGCCGCGGGTTGCCACTGGGGCACCTTTCAGCTCACCGACGAGCAGTTCGACGAGCCGGTCCGCAAGCTGGCCGAAGCACTGGACGATCAAGGCATCTCGCGGGAGCGCTTTCGCGCCTTGCGGCCCGGCGAGGTCTGGGATGTGCCTTGAGGCGCATCGGCAATTGCCATTTACGCCGTGGCTGTTTTACCCCACCATGCCGGCTCAAAGGAATGGAGACGCGTCTTGTGAAAACAGTCCTGGCAGCCCTGCTCGCCACCGCCATCTGCACGCCGGCGGCTTTCGCGGGCGAAATCAGCGACCGGGCCGCCGAGGCCGAGAAGTTGCTCCAGTCGGGGGATGGCCCCGGCGCGATGGAAAAATTCAACAGCGCCGAGGAAGCCTTCTGGAAGGCGATGCCGCTTGGCGTGCTGAACGTCAAGCAGGTGGACAGCGCCACCGGCTTCGGCATCTACAGCGAGCGCACCAATCACATCTACAAGCCCGGCGAGAAGATCGTGCTCTACATGGAGCCCGTCGGCTATGGTTATGGCTCGGACGGGCTCGGCAACAGCTCCATTGCGCTTTCGGTCGACATCACCGTCGTCTCCGCCGCGGGACAAACGCTGGGCACGATGGAAAAGGTTGGCCGTGTGCAAGTCGCATCGCGCTCGCACAACCGCGAGTTGTTCTTCAAGCTGGACCTCTCGCTTGATGGCCTGCCGCCCGGCAAATATCGCTGCGACTTCCTCATGCATGACGAGAATTCGACCAAGACGGCGCCGTTCAGCACCGACATCGAGATCGCCGGCTAATTTCGTAGCCTGGAACCCAAATGCCATGAGGACGTTTTCAAACGGTTTCAAAAATCCGACGTCTGAGGCATCCCCATGATCAAATGGATCATCATTCTTCTCATCATCGCCGCCGCGGCGAGCCTGCTCGGCATGCCGGCGCTCGCTGGAGCCGCGGCCACCGGCGCGCGCGTCCTCATCGGCATCGTTCTGATCATCTTCCTGCTGATGGTGCTTGGCATCTTCGCGGTGACGTAGGGCCGGCGCCTTCAGCGCGGCTGAACACGCCGGCAGACTGGTAATTCCCGCCCGTTTCCGCCATATAGCGCCAAACGGATATGGAATGACCGCAAGAAATGGCAGGCATCGCCCCCTTCGCCAAGATGAACGGCATCGGCAACGAGATCATCGTCGCCGATATGCGCGGCCGTGCCGACCGGGTGACGGCGGCGGCGGCGATCGCGCTCAACGCCGATCCCGCGACCCGCTTCGACCAGATCATGGCGATCCATGACGCGAAGACGCCGGGCACTGCCTACTATGTCGACATCCTGAATTCCGACGGCTCGGGCGCCCAGGCCTGCGGCAATGGCATGCGTTGCGTCGTTCAGGCGCTTGCCGCCGAGACCGGCCGGAAGACGTTCACCTTTGAGACCCGCGCCGGCATTCTCAATGCAGAAGAGCATGCCGACGGCTTGATCTCGGTCGATATGGGCATGCCGCGTTTCGGCTGGCAGGAAATTCCGCTGGCCGAAGAATTCCGCGACACCCGCATGATCGAATTGCAGATCGGGCCGATCGACGCGCCTGTGCTGCATTCGCCCTCCGCCGTCTCGATGGGCAACCCGCACGCCATCTTCTGGGTCGACCGCGACGTCTGGTCCTATGAGCTCGAGCGCTTCGGCCCGCTGCTCGAAAACCACCCGATCTTCCCCGAGCGCGCCAACATCACCATCGCGCAGGTGACGTCGCCCGAAACCATGGTCATCCGCACCTGGGAGCGCGGCGCCGGCCTGACCAAGGCCTGCGGCTCGGCGGCTTGCGCTGCCGTGGTGGCGGCGGCCCGCACCAGGCGGACCGGGCGCAGCGTCAGCCTGCTGACCCCCGGCGGCGGCACGCTGCATGTCGAATGGCGCGACGACGACCACGTCATCCTGACCGGTGCGGCCGAATGGGAGTTTTCCGGCAGCTTCGATCCGTCCACGGGCACCTGGGCCCGCGACACCGAAAGCGCGGCCTGATGTCGGCTCTGTCCAAGAGCCCGGTCTTCGAGGGCCCCCTCTCCGAGGCTCCCCCTTCCGATGGCATTGACGTGGTGACCTTCGGCTGCCGGCTGAACACCTACGAATCCGAGGTGATGCGCCGCGAGGCCGAAAGCGCCGGCCTCGGCGCGCTGGCCGGCGGCGCCGTGATCTTCAATACCTGCGCCGTCACCGGCGAGGCGGTCCGCCAGGCCAAGCAGGCGATCCGCAAGGCCCGCCGCGACAACCCTCGCGCGCGCATCATCGTCACAGGCTGCGCCGCGCAGACCACGCCGCAGGATTTCACGGCCATGGACGAGGTCGATCTCGTTCTCGGCAATGAGGAGAAGCTGAAGGCGAACTCCTACCGTGCGCTGCCGGATTTCGGCGTCAACGACACCGAGAAGGCCCGCGTCAACGACATCTTTTCGGTGCGCGAGACCGCCGGCCATATGGTCGACGCCATCGAGGGCCGGGCACGCGCCTTCGTCCAGGTGCAAAATGGCTGCGACCACCGCTGCACCTTCTGCATCATCCCTTACGGCCGCGGCAATTCGCGCTCAGTGCCGATGGGCGCCGTTGTCGAGCAGGTCAAGCGGCTTGCCGGCAACGGCTATGCCGAGGTCGTTTTGACCGGCGTCGACATGACGTCCTTTGGCGCCGACCTGCCGGGCGCGCCGAAGCTCGGCAAACTGGTGAAAACCATCCTGAAGCAGGTGCCCGACGTGAAGCGCCTGCGGCTGTCCTCGATCGATTCGATCGAGGCCGACGACGAATTGCTCGACGCCATCGCCACCGAACCACGGCTGATGCCGCATCTGCATCTGTCGCTGCAGTCGGGTGACGACATGATCCTGAAACGCATGAAGCGTCGCCACAGCAGAGACCAGGCGATCCGCTTCTGCGAGGATGTGCGCAGGCTGCGCAAGGACATCGTCTTCGGCGCCGACATCATCGCCGGTTTCCCGACCGAGACCGACGACATGTTCGAGAACTCGATGAAGATCGTCGCGGAGTGCGGCCTGACCCATCTCCACGTCTTCCCGTTCAGCCCGCGCGAAGGCACGCCCGCCGCGCGCATGCCGCAGGTGCGCCGCGAAGTGGTCAAGCAGCGCGCCGCAAGGCTGCGCGCCGCCGGCGAGGCGGCTTATCGGCGCCATCTGGCCTCGCTTGCCGGAACGCGCCAGTCGATCCTGATCGAACGCGATGGCCTTGGCCGCACCGAAGGGTTCACGCTTGCCGCGCTGGGCATGGGCGCGCCGGGCGAAATCGTCGAGGCCGACATATCGGGCCATGATGGTATCCGGCTGATCGCGACACCCCTTGCGGCCCGCGCCGCCTGAGAAACGCAAAGCATGGCTGGTTTTTTCAAGAAGATATTTTCGTTCGGCAAGAAAGAGGTTGTCGAGGAGCGGATCGACGAGACCGCCCCGCTGCCGCCGATCAAATGGGAAGCACTGGACGCGCTAAAGCCGGCGGCCGAGCAGGCCATGCCGGAATTTTTGAAGCGCGAAGAACCGGAAGCAGCGCCCCACCCTCCCCTCGATGGGGAGGGTCGACGCGAAGCGGCGGGGTGGGGTGATAGCGCCGGCGCCGATCACCCCCACCCCCGAGCTGCGCTCGGGACCTCCCCCATCGAGGGGGAGGTAAAGGACGCGCCCCCGATGGCGCCTGTCGAGGCGCCGGCACCCGAGCCCATTCCGACTATACCGTCACCGCAGGAGCCGACGGTTCCCGCCGAACCGGAGCCGCTGCCGGAACCCGAGCCGGAAGAGGAACCGGCGCCGGTCGAGCCCGCCCCGAAGCCGCCGGCTCCCGAAATACCCGCCGAAGAGCCAGCGCCGCAAGAAACCCCCGACGTGCCGGTGGTGCCGGAACGGCTTCCGGAACCTGCGCCACAGGAAATTCCTGAACGGCCAGGGATCGCGCCGGAACCGGAGGAACTGCCGGAGCCAGCGCCCGCCGAAGTGCCGGCACCGATCGAGACGCCGTCGACGATCCCGTCCGCAAGGCTTGCCCCGGAAGTCAGCGCCGCCCCTCATCCGCCTGCCGGCACCTTCTCCCCGTATAGGGACGGGGGGAAGGGCGCTGATCGCGACGCCGGAACCCCTTTTGCTGATACCGAAGAAGAAGCCTCGACGCTGACGCCCCCCTCTCCCCGTACTTCACGTGGAGAGGGTAAGGGTGAGGCGCAGCGCCAACCTGCGGAAAATTCCGCACCGACCGCCGAAGCTTCGCCGACGATTCCGGCGCCACCAGCGGAAATCGTGCCCCCCCTTCGGCAACCATCCCCGGTCGAAGTACAGCCGGTCATTGCCGAGATCGCGCCGGAACCTCAGTCTGTCCCACAACCCCTGCCGGAACCGAAACCCGCCCAGGGAAAGGTAACCGTCTCCAAAAAGGTCGAGCAGAAGGCCGAGCCGGCGAAAGCGCCCGAGGCGGCGCCGCAGCGGTCCTGGTTCCAGCGCATGCGGGACGGGCTTGCCCGCTCGTCGCGTGAACTCACCGGCAACATCGCTGGCGTCTTCACCCGGCGCAAGCTGGACGAGGACACGCTGCAGGATTTGGAGGATGTGCTGATCCGCGCCGACCTCGGCATGGAAACGGCGCTGCGCGTCACCGATGCGCTGGCTTCCAGCCGTTACGGCAAGGATGTCTCCGACACCGAAGTCCGCGCCATCATGGCGGCCGAGGTCGAAAAGGTGCTGACACCTGTCGCCATGCCGCTGGAGCTCGATCTCTCGCACAAGCCGCATGTCGTCCTGGTGGTCGGCGTCAACGGCACCGGCAAGACCACCACCATCGGCAAGCTGGCGGCGAAACTGACCGATGGCGGCCTGTCGGTGATGCTGGCCGCCGGCGACACGTTCCGCGCCGCGGCCATCGAGCAGCTGAAGATCTGGGGCGAGCGGACGAAATCGCCGGTGATCGCCTCGAAACTTGGCGCCGACGCCGCCGGCCTCGCCTATGACGCCTTCGAGAAGGCCAAGGAGGCGGGTTCAGACGTGCTGATCATCGACACCGCCGGCCGCCTACAGAACAAAACCGAACTGATGGCCGAGCTGGAAAAGATCGTGCGCGTGCTGGGCAAGCTCGACCCCGAGGCGCCACACACGGTGCTGCAGACGGTCGATGCCACCACCGGCCAGAACGCGCTCAACCAGGTCGAGATCTTCCGCAATGTCGCCGGCGTCAACGGCCTGGTGATGACCAAGCTGGACGGCACGGCGCGCGGCGGTATTCTGGTGGCGATCGCGGCAAAGCACAAATTGCCGGTCTATTTCATCGGCGTCGGCGAACAGGTCGAGGACCTCGAGCCTTTCTCGGCAAGCGAATTCGCCAGGGCGATCGCCGGAGTGGCCTAAACAAGCATGCCCCAAAAAGTTGCAGGCTTTTTGGGCCAGACCATGCATAAGAAAGAGATTCCATGAACCCACCTATCCTCGAGCGCGATCCCTCCGATCCGCAGAAAGAGAAGAAGGAAGGCGTCAATCCCGTGCTCAAGCTGGTGCTTGAGCTCGGGCCGCTGATGGTCTTCTTCTTCGCCAATGCGCGTGGCGAATGGCTGACGCAGAAATTTCCGGTGCTGGCCGAATTCGGCGGGCCGATCTTTGTCGCCACCGGCTTGTTCATGGCGGCAACCGTCATCGCCCTTGCCGTCTCGTGGCTGCTCACCCGCACCTTGCCAATCATGCCGATGGTGTCGGGCGTCGTCGTCCTCATCTTCGGCGCGCTGACGCTCTACCTGCAGGACGACATCTTCATCAAGATGAAGCCGACCATCGTCAACACGCTGTTCGGCGGCGTGCTGCTCGGCGGCCTGTTCTTCGGCAAGTCGCTGCTCGGCTATGTCTTCGATTCGGCGTTCCGGCTCGATGCCGAAGGCTGGCGGAAACTGACCTTCCGCTGGGGCCTGTTCTTCCTGTTCCTGGCCATCGTCAATGAAGTTGTCTGGCGCAACTTTTCCACCGACGCCTGGGTTACCTTCAAGGTCTGGGGGATCATGCCGATCACGCTCCTGTTCACCTTCAGCCAGATGCCGCTGATCCTGCGCCATTCGCTGGACGACAAGGCAGGCGGCGAGGAGAAGGCCGGCAAATAGGGAGTAAAGCCATGGAATTCGTCACCACGCGCGAAGAGCTGCGGACGATCTACAAGAGGCCGCGCCCCACCGACGGTTCCATCCGCAAGGAATTGAAGACCCTCGACGGCCACTGCCGCTCCTTCATCGGCAAGAGCCCCTTCGTGCTGATCGGCTCCTCCGACGGCGAAGGCAATTCCGACGTGACGCCGAAGGGCGACAAGCCCGGTTTCGCCGCCATTCTCGACGACCGCACCATCGCCATCCCCGACCGGCCCGGCAACAACCGGCTGGACACGCTGGAAAACATCCTGCGCAATCCTTCGGTCGGCCTGCTCTTCCTCATCCCCGGCATGAACGAGACGCTGCGCGTCAATGGCGATGCCCGCATCACCGTGGATGCCACCTTGCGCGAGCGCCTTGCCGTTAACGGAAAGGAACCGCAAAGCGTCATCGTGGTGTCAGTCAAGGCCACCTACATGCATTGCGCCAAGGCTTTCATGCGCTCCGATCTGTGGAAGCCGGAGAGCTGGTACGACCGCGCCATGCTGCCGACGCTCGGCCAGATCCTGCGTGACCAGCTGGCGCTCGCCGACTCCGCCGAGGCGAATGACCGCTGGCTGGACGACGATTACCGGCGGACCATGTGGTAGGCTCGGACGGACACGATTCGTCCGAACCGGCCTTCTTCACCGTGCTCAACATCATCGCCATCTCCGGCAGCCTGCGCGCCGCCTCGACCAATTCGGCCCTGGTGGCGGCCTTGGCCGCCAACGCGCCTGCGGACTGCCGCGTCCAGCTTTATGACGGCCTCGGCCGGCTGCCGATCTTCAATCCCGACGACGAAGGCGAGCGCACGCCTTCCGAAGCGGCACGCTTGATCGAGATGATCACCCGCGCGGACGGTGTCATCATCTCGTGCCCGGGAATATGCCCATGGCGTTCCGGGCGGGCTGAAGAACGCGCTCGACTGGCTGGTGTCGGGCGAGGCCGCCATCGACAAGCCGGCGATGCTGGTGCACGCCTCGCCGCGCTCGCTCTATGCGCGCGCCGCATTGGCCGAGATCATGCGCACCATGTCGTTCGCGCTTTACGACGGCGGGCTTGAGATTGCCTTGCTGGGGAAGAAGTCGCCGGAGGTGGAGAATATTCTCACGGAACCGGCGAACCGGCTGGTCATGCACGATGCGGTTGCGGCTTTTGCGGAGTTTATCGGGACGCGTTGAGCGTGTTGGCCACTATCCTTCGTTTGCGATCCTTTGCGCCCGCCTCTGCCCTACCGGGCATCTCCCCCACTTGGGGGGAGATTGGCAGTTCCGCCGCCGGCTTCCTCTCGTAACGTTGATTATTGGCGAAAGCGGTAGCGGCATCAGATCTCCCCCCATGTGGGGGAGATGTCCGGCAGGACAGAGGGGGGCGCTGTCCCGCCGGCCCCTCACAATGTCCGCGTAGCAGCCTTAGTCGGGTTAGCCCTTGCGCAGCGTTTCGACATCGGTCTTGCCGACATACCAGTCGCGGGCATTGACCTCCTCAAAAACCACCCAGACATCGTCATTGCCGAGGCCGGTGGCGTCCATGATGGCGGCCGTGACCTTCCTGGCGATCTCAGCCTTCTTGCCGGCCGGATCGGCGGCGATCACTTCCTTGACGATGCGGATGTTGACGAATGGCATGACGTCCTCCCCTTGGATTCTGCCGGTCGCCGCCCGGCAAGTGTTTCGAAGCTCGCTCCGGCAAACCGCAGCGCGGGGGTTGCAGTACCCGTGGCGCGGCGAGCGCATCAGATAGGCGCAGAAACGCCAGCAGAGGCCGCCAGAGAAAAGTTTCCAGTAGCCTCAATAGGTCTTGGCCCCATTCACCATCAGCCGCACCGAATAGAGCGAGGTGGTGCCGGCGATGTAGAGACAATTCAGCTTGGCGCCGCCGAACACGCAATTGGCGGTCACCTCCGGCACCTTGACCTTGCCGATCAGCGTCCCGTCCGGATCGTAGCAATGGATGCCGTCAGCCGCGCTCGTCCAGATGCGCCCGTCCGCGTCGAGCCGGAAGCCGTCGAACAGGCCGGCGGTGCAGTCGGCGAACACCTTGCCGCCCGAAACCTTCTTGCCGTGCTTGCCGACGTTGAACACGCGCATATGCGCCGGGTTCTCAGCGCCATGCGTGCGGCCGGTATCGACGACATAGAGCAGGCTTTCGTCGAGCGAGAAGGCGAGGCCATTCGGCTTGACCATGTCGGTGATGGCGGCCTCCACCTCGCCAGTCTCGGGATCGACCCGGTAGACATGGCAGGCGCCGATCTCGCTCTCGGCCTTGTCGCCCTCATAGTCGGTGTCGATGCCATAGCTCGGATCGGTGAACCAGATCGAGCCGTCGGATTTCACCACCACGTCGTTGGGCGAGTTCAGCCGCTTGCCCTTCCATTTGGCGGCAATCGTGGTGACCGAGCCGTCATGCTCGGTGCGGCTGACACGGCGGCCCGAATGCTCGCAGGTGACCAGCCGGCCTTGCCGGTCGACGGTGTTGCCGTTGGAATTGCCGGAGGGCTGGCGGAAGACGCTGACGCTGCCATCCGTCTCGTCGTAGCGCAGCATGCGGTTGTTCGGGATGTCCGACCAGACGACGTAGCGGCCGGCGGCGAACCAGGCCGGCCCTTCCGCCCAGCGGCATCCGGTGAACAGCTTCTCCACCTGCGCGCTGCCATTGAACAGGCGCGCGAAGCGCGGATCGAGAACTTCATAATAGTCTGAGGCCGCCATGCATTTCCTCCCGGCATCACGTGACGTCGGATCAAGCCAGCCCGCGATCGATATGGCAAGCCGTGGATTTCGCATTTGTAAGACAAAACGGATTGGGCCAGCCTTTCGCGCCGGCGGTCCGATGTGCGGAAGGACGCTTTAGAACGCCATTAACCTGCTATGCGCTCCGCGCAATGGTGCATTGCAACATCTTCTTTTTGCAGCGCACCATTCCTATGTCATGCTGCGTATCGATCAAGGGAGGAAGAACCAGCCGCGACAAACGCGGCATAGAAGGAACCTTGACATGATCTTCAACGATCTCGTGACCCGCGCTCGCACCAGCATCGCCAAGCGCAAGCAGTACAACCGCCTCGTCGCCGAAATCGACAGCTTCTCCAGCCGCGACCTGGCCGACATGCGCGCCGACCGCAGCGAGATGCTGTACCAGATCCACAAGCAGATCTACGGCTAGTATTCGGTCGGCCAATCACGTTCGTCATCCTTGGGCGTAGCGACGCGAAGCGGAGCGAAGACCCAAGGATCCATGCCGTGATTTTCGAGAGTTACCGCGGTGCAGGGCTCGTACGCGTTTCGGACCGCCGCACTTCTAACGAATGTCACGGAATGGATTCTAGGGTCTGCGCCGCGTCGCTTCGCTTCTTGCTTCGCCCTAGAATGACGACCGAAGGGCCGCCTCAACCCGGCGTTGCCAGTGCCTTTTCGATCTGCGGCAGCAGGAGATCCCTCGCCGACTCCGCCGTCAGCGGACCGACATGCTTGTAGGCAATCTTGCCGTCCTTGCCGATGACAAAGGTTTCCGGCACGCCATAGACCCCCCAGTCGATCGCCGTGCGGCCCGCCTCGTCGACGCCGATCGCCTGGAATGGATTGCCGAGGTCGCCGAGGAAGCGGCGGGCGTTTTCCGGCCGGTCCTTGTAATTCAGCGCCGCCATGGTGAAGCGCTTGTCCTGCGCCAGCGCCAGCAGCACCGGATGCTCTTCCCGGCACGGCGCGCACCATGAGGCAAACACGTTGACCAGCGTGACCTTGCCGGCGAAGGCCTTCGAATCGAGCCCCGGCAGGTTTGACCCTGCCAGCGCCGGCAGGCTGGTTTGCGGCGCCGGCAGCCCGATCAGCGCCGAGGGCACTTCCGAAATATCGCGTCCCGATAGCAGCTGCGACAGGAACAGTCCCGCCAGGCCGAGGAAGACCAGCAGCGGCAAAAATACGAACAGGCCCCGACGGGGGGGCGGTGTTTCGCTTTCACTGCTCATGACTTCGGTGTCCCGGCCTTGTCGGAACGGCGTCGCACGCCGGCCGCTTCGAGTTCGGCAAGCTCGCGCTTGCGCGCGCGCTGGTCGAGCAGGATCCAGCCAATCAAGCCGGCCAGCACCACGGCGGTGATCGCATAGGCCGCAGCGACATAGAGTGCATGCGCGCTCATGGCCGCCGCTCCATCGACGTCCTTTTTTCCGACCGGACCGTTTCGCCTCGCTCGATCATGCTTTTCCCTTAACGGCCTGCCCGTGGCTTCGCAATCGGCTGCCGCGCCGCAGTCCCAAACCTGCATGGTCGCCGCCCCGCCGCCCTGATGTCGCGTAAACCCTGGCCGAGGTCACTCAATCCGTACCATGGCGCAAGGCCAGCGCCGCCGAGGCCGGTCCCAGCACGGCAAGAAACAGCGTCAGCGCGGCAAGAATGAGGAAGGGTTGCAGGAACGGGTCGGGACTGGCCGTCGCGCCGTAGCTCGCCGAAACGCCGAAGATCAGCACCGGTATGGTCAGCGGCAGCACCAGCACCGAGATCAGCAGCCCCCCACGTGGCAGCGCCACCGCCACGGCCGCCCCCGCGGCGCCGATGAAGGTGATCGCCGGCGTGCCGACCAGCAGGGTGAGCGCCGTGGCGCCGATCGCGAGCGGCTCCATGTTCATGAACAGGCCGAGCAGGGGGGCTGCGACGACCAGCGGCAACACGCTTCCCGCCCAATGCGCCAGGCACTTCACCAGCACGGTGAGCGCCAGCATGTGCCGGTCGTTGCCGAGCACCAGCAGGTCGAGCGAACCGTCCTCGCGGTCGGCCTGGAACAGCCGGTCGAGCCCGAGCAGGCAGGACAGCAGCGCCCCGATCCAAAGGATCGCCGGGCCGATGCGGGAAAGCAGCTTCAGGTCCGGCCCGACACCGAACGGAATGGTGGCGATGACGGCAAGGAAGAAGATGACGCCGGTCAGCGCGCCGCCGCCGGCGCGGATCGAGAGGCGGATGTCGCGCAGGAAGAGGGACCACATTTACACTGCGGCCTTTTGTTTAGGTGGGAGTTCCTTCGCGCCCCCCTCTGTACAGAGGGGGGCGCCGTAGAGGGCAGACATCAGCCGGCCTCCCCCATCCGCAGCGCCTTTGCCCCCTCGATCCCCAGCGGCAGATGCGTTGCCGCCACGACAATCCCTCCGTCTCCCAGATGTTTGCGCATCAGCCCCGCGAACCGCTCCTCCGAAGCCTTGTCCAGCCCCGCCGTCGGCTCATCGAGCAACCATAACGGTCGATGGCTGACCAGCAGCTTCGCGATCGCCGCGCGGCGACGCTGCCCGGTCGAGAGATAGCCGAACGGCAGATTGCCGATGCCCCCCAGCCCGACCGTTTCCAGCGCCTCTTCGACGCCGACATCTCCGCTGCCATTGAACTCCCGCCAGAAGCGCAAATTCTCGGCCACGCTGAGCGCCGTCTTCATCGCGTTCTGATGACCGAGATAATGGCAGGCCGAAGCGATCGACGGAAACGCCTCACCGCCGCCCTCGAGCAGCAGACCGCCCTCGGCCTTCGGCAGCAGCCCGGCGATGATCCGGAGCAGGGTTGATTTGCCGGCGCCGTTCGGTCCCGTGACGACCAGCGCCTGGCCCTGGTCGAGCGCGAAGCCGATGCCGGAGAAAACCGATTCGCCGCCGCGTTCGCCGCCCAGATTTTCGGCGATAAGCCGCATCCCTCGCCTGCCCTCAAAACAATGTTTCGCGACCACTGCCGCGTCGCACAAATTTGCTCCGCAACTGTCTAGAACTATTCCAGAAAATTCTCTATATGCGGTGCATCCGTGCCAGCGGTCGGCGCGGGAACAGAATTTGCGCCGAACCAGCGCACGCGCCGCCTTGAACGGCTCGGGTTGCTTGGGAACGGACAGCGGAAATGGCCGTACCCGCACCTTTGCGCGTGATTGCATGCCATCGGCGTCCGTTCCCTTTCAGGCTGAACAGACAAGGACGGATCGCACGTGTCAAAATCCCTGGATAGTTTCAATTGCCGCCGCACGCTGACCGCGGGCGGTGCGGAGTATGCCTATTTCGACCTCGTCGAGGCCGAGAAGAACGGTCTCACCGGCATCGCCCAGCTGCCTTATTCGATGAAGGTGCTGCTGGAGAACCTCTTGCGCAACGAGGATGGCCGCTCCGTAACCAAGGACAGCATCCAGGCGGTCGCCGGCTGGCTGACCGACAAGGGCACCGCCGGCGTCGAGATCGCCTATCGCCCGGCCCGCGTGCTGATGCAGGATTTTACCGGCGTTCCGGCCGTGGTCGACCTTGCCGCCATGCGCGACGCCATGGCCTCGCTCGGCGGCGACCCGCAGAAGATCAATCCGCTGGTGCCGGTCGACCTCGTCATCGATCATTCCGTCATCGTCGACGAGTTCGGCACGCCGATGGCCTTCGCCCGCAATGTCGAGCTCGAATATGAGCGCAACGAGGAACGCTACAAGTTCCTGAAATGGGGCCAGCAGGCGTTCCGCAATTTCCGCGTCGTGCCGCCCGGCACCGGCATCTGCCACCAGGTCAACCTCGAATATCTCGGCCAGGTGGTGTGGACCAACACCGAGGATGGCGAAACCACAGCCTATCCCGACACCTGCGTCGGCACCGATTCGCACACCACCATGATCAACGGCCTTGGCGTGCTCGGCTGGGGTGTCGGCGGCATCGAGGCCGAGGCGGCCATGCTCGGCCAGCCCGTTTCCATGCTGTTGCCCGAAGTGATCGGCTTCCGCCTCACCGGTAAGCTCAGGGAAGGCGTCACCGCCACCGACCTCGTGCTCACCGTCACCCAGATGCTGCGCAAGAAGGGCGTCGTCGGCAAGTTCGTCGAGTTTTTCGGCCCCGGCCTCTCCAACATGACGCTGGCCGACCGCGCCACCATCGGCAACATGGCGCCCGAATACGGCGCCACCTGCGGCTTCTTCCCGGTCGACAGCGAGACAATCCGCTACCTCACAATGTCCGGCCGCGAGGAAAGCCGCATCGCGCTGGTCGAGGCCTATTCCAAGGCGCAAGGCATGTGGCGCGAGGCAGGCTCCGCCGACCCCGTCTTCACCGACCTGCTCGAACTTGATCTCGGCGATGTCGTGCCGTCGATGGCCGGCCCCAAGCGCCCCGAAGGCCGTGTCGCGCTCGAAGGCATTCCGGCCGGCTTCGCCAAGGCGATGGACACCGAATACAGGAAGGCGGCGGAAATTTCCAAGCGCTACGCCGTCGAAGGCACCGATCATGATCTCGGCCATGGCGACGTCGTCATCGCCGCCATCACGTCGTGCACCAACACCTCGAACCCGAGCGTGCTGATCGGCGCTGGGCTGCTCGCCCGCAACGCCAACCGCCTTGGCCTCAAGCAGAAGCCGTGGGTGAAGACCTCGCTGGCGCCCGGCAGCCAGGTGGTCGCCGAATATCTGGAGAAATCCGGCCTGCAGAAGGAACTCGACCAGATCGGCTTCAACCTGGTCGGCTTCGGCTGCACCACCTGCATCGGCAATTCCGGCCCGCTGCCGGCGCCGATCTCCAGGACCATCAACGATAAAGGTTTGATTGCTGCCGCGGTCTTGTCCGGCAACCGCAACTTCGAAGGCCGCGTCTCGCCCGACGTGCAAGCCAACTACCTCGCCTCGCCGCCGCTGGTCGTTGCCCACGCCTTGGCTGGAACCGTCACCAAGGACCTGACGTCAGAGCCGCTTGGCGAGGACAGCAACGGCAATCCGGTCTACCTCAAGGACATCTGGCCAAGCTCGGCCGAGATCCAGGAGTTCATCGAGAAGAACGTCACCCGCGAGCTGTTCGCCCGCAAATATGCCGACGTCTTCAAGGGCGACGAATACTGGCAGAACGTCAAGGCGCCGGAAGGCCAGACCTATGCCTGGGACGACAACTCGACCTATGTGCAGAACCCGCCCTATTTCGCCGGCATGACATCGGGCTTCGGCAAGATCGGTGATATCAAGGGGGCTCGCATCCTCGGCCTGTTCGGCGACAAGATCACCACCGACCACATCTCGCCGGCGGGTTCGATCAAGGCCGCGTCGCCGGCCGGCAAATACCTCACCGACCATGGCGTCGGCGTTGCCGACTTCAACCAGTATGGCACGCGACGCGGCAACCATGAGGTGATGATGCGCGGCACCTTCGCCAACATCCGCATCCGCAACCACATGCTGGGCGAGAACGGCCGCGAGGGCGGCTACACCATCCACTACCCGTCGAAGGAAGAGGAATCGATCTACGACGCGGCGATGGAGTACAAGAAGGAAGGCGTGCCGCTGGTCATCTTCGCCGGCGTCGAATACGGCAACGGCTCGTCGCGTGACTGGGCGGCCAAGGGAACGAATCTCCTTGGCGTCCGCGCGGTCATCGCCCAGTCCTTCGAGCGCATCCATCGCTCGAACCTGGTCGGCATGGGCGTCATCCCCTTCGTCTTCGAGGACGGCACCTCCTGGGCGTCGCTCAACCTCAAGGGCGACGAGCTCGTCGAGATCGACGGCCTGAATGCGATCAAGCCGCGCCAGACGATGAACGCCAAGGTCACCTATGGCGACGGCACGGTGAAGAACGTGCCGATCGTTTGCCGCATCGATACGCTGGATGAGCTCGACTACTTCAAGAACGGCGGCATCCTGCAATACGTGCTGCGCGATCTCGCTGCCTGAGGCAGCAAGGGAATGAGGCAGTAGGGCCGTAGGGAAGCAACACCTACTGCCCTACTGCCCTACTGCCCTACTGCCCTACTGCCCTACTGCCCTACTGCCCTACTGCCCTACTGCCCGGCAATAAAAGCCAGGCCGCTCAAAGCATTAGCGGCTCGGCCCAAGTTCCTGACCAGTTCGCCCGCAATAGAGATCGTCGGGGATCAGGAGAGTTTGCCACATGGTGGTGATGCCACCCCCAAATCGAACCGCGTCGTGAAATGCAGTGCCGCTCCTATTGCGGCCCTGACTGCGGCTGCGAAGCAAAAAATTTCACCGCAACGTGACTTCCCGTTGACTTGCGCTTCTGCCACATATTTCCGCAAATCAGAACAAAGCCGGCATCACCGGCGGGAATTGGAATGGTCATGGCCAGGCGAAGATCACTGTGGCTGGCAGCCTTTGCGCTGGCCTTCTCGGCGTTTGCCGGTTCGGGCCACGCGGGCGAGTCCGAGAGGGTCCAGGCCGAAAAATCCCAGCCCGACAAGCCGCTTGGCGTGGTCGAACTGTTCACCAGCCAAGGCTGCAGTTCCTGTCCGCCAGCCGACGCCTTCTTCGCCGAACTTGCCAACAAGGAAGACATTGTCGCGCTCGCCTATCACGTCGACTATTGGGACTATCTCGGCTGGAAGGACACGCTGAGCCAAAAGGAAAACACCGAGCGGCAGAATGACTACATGCGCGCCTTCGGCAGCCGGTCCGTTTATACGCCACAGGCGGTCATCAACGGCCGCATCCATGTCAACGGCGCCAACCGCAGCGAGGTCAATGGCGCGCTCGCCCGCATGGCCAGGGGTGGCGAGGGCATTCGGGTCCCTGTCAAGGTCAGTCGGACCAGCGACCGTGTGATCATCGACGCCGGCGACGCCGGCGCCGGCCCCAGCGATGCCCATGTCGTCATCGTCTATTTCGAGCCGCCGCAGACGATCAAGATCGCCCAGGGCGAGAACACCGGTCGCAAGATGACCTATTGGAACGCAGTCACCGACATCCAGACGGCGGGCATGTGGCACGGCAAGGCGCAACGCTATGAATTGCCGCTGAGCGAGGTTTCCAAGAAGGGCGGTTGCGCCGTGCTGCTGCAGTCCGTCGGCAAGGACGGCATGCCGGGGCCTATCCTGGGTGCCGCCTTCATTCACAAGCCCTGACGGCCGTAGCGAGCGGTTCATCGGTTCACGAAAACGCTGAACCTATCGCTTCTTCAAACGCTATTCTGGACGGAAGACCGTTTCACATTTCCTGGAATTGCTTTGCTGACTGCAACAGGATGTCTGAGTTGTCCGGGAGACCGGCTGGCACGCCAAACCGCAGGCATGAAAAAACCGACGTCAGCTTGCTTCTGACGCCGGTCATTCAGGTATTTGGGATCGTCGCACCCGATTTCTCCAAGAGAAAAACCGAGGTTGGTTCGATCCGACGCAGACCCGTGGGCGGGGGGCTTGGGGTTTACGAGTCGGTGCCGGACCGAACCGTCTCAGGCAACGCCGGTAAATTCGTCGGACATTGGGGCATGAGCGCGGATAAAAAAAGGCAGAAATGTGGCGAAGCATCACCAATTCCAACAGGACGCATTACAAAAGTGACTGGACGTGTCCAAAAAGGCGCACCCCCGCCTCTCCTCGCCGGCTCTTGCAATTGTAACGCGAAGGGGCCAACTTTGGTTGGCAAAGATTCATTTTGAAGGATCGAGGCATGACGGACGATGGCGGCGGGACGGGGGATGGTGACGCATCCGCAATATTGATCCCGCTGCACGAGGCGCGACGTGACCGCCTCGACCAGCCGGTGCGCTTCGACCGGCGGGAACTGGACCAGATCCTCAGGCTCTACGGGCGCATGGTCGCCGCCAATGAATGGCGCGACTACGCCATCGATCATTTGACCGACCGAGCCGTGTTTTCCGTCTTTCGCCGCGCCAGCGAAGTGCCGCTTTTCCAGATCGTCAAGGATCCGAAACTGGCGCGCAAGCAGGGTGCCTTCGCCGTCATCGCGGCGGGCGGGCGCATCCTCAAACGCGGCCAGGAGCTTGGCCGCGTGCTCGGCGTCTTCGATGGCAAGCTGAGGCTGGTCGAGGCCTGAACTGAGGAATTGAGGAAGCCGGCGGTTAAATCAGGCGCTAAGGGCTTTCTTTAACTCTTCAATTCCCCAGCTCTTCCATTCTTCAAGTTCCCTCTCAAGCCTCGCGGAATTTCCGCTCCGGCAGTGAGTCCGGATCAGGCGGCAGTGACGCTCCACCATTTAGTGGCAACTGCATGAACACCGTGTCCAGCCAACGCCCGTGCTTGTAGCCGGAGCCTTCGAGGCGGCCTGAATGGCGGAAGCCGAGCTTTTCGTGCAGCTTGACCGAGGCGCTGTCGGCATGGCCGTCGCCGATCACCGCGACGATCTGGCGGAAGCCCGCTGCCTCGACCGCCGCGATCAGGCTTTGCATCAGCTTGAGGCCGATGCCCTGGCCCTTGGCGGCGGGCGCGATATAGATCGAATCCTCGACGATGAAGCGATAGGCTGGGCGCGGCCGGAAGGGACCGGCATAGGCATAGCCGAGCACGAGGCCAGCCTTTTCCGCCACCAGATAGGGGAAGCCGCCGGCCGCGAGCGTTTCGAATCGCGCACCCATCTCGGCGCGGCCGGGTGGCTCCAACTCGTAACTCGCCGTGCCGTTGGTTACTGCGTCGGCATAGATTTCGGTGACGGCGTCGAGGTCGGCCGAGATCGCCGGCCGAATCACGATAATGCTCATTTATTATGCAAGCCTTTCATCTGCCTTCAATAACAGCAAAGGCCGACACAAAAGGAAAGGGCGGCCGTTGGGCCGCCCTTCCGCCAGTCGATGGTCCAGCGAGACCCGCAGACGAAGCCTTAGCGGCGGTCGCCCATGAACTGCAGCAGGAACATGAACAGGTTGATGAAGTCGAGGTAGAGCCTCAACGCGCCCATGATCGCCTTGCGGCCGGCGACATCGGAAGCGTCACCCTCGAAATACATCTCCTTGATGTTCTGCGTGTCATAGGCGGTGAGGCCGGCGAAAACCAGCACGCCGATCGCCGAAACGGCGAAGGACAGCGCCGACGACTGCAGGAAGATATTGATCACCGACGCGATGATGATGCCGAACACGCCCATGATCAGGAACGAGCCCATCGCCGTCAGGTCGCGCTTGGTCGTGTAGCCGTACAGCGACAGCGCGCCGAAGGCCGCGGCGGTGGCAAAGAAGGTCTGCGAGATGCTTGCCGTGGTGTAGACCAGGAAGATCGAAGACAGCGACAGGCCGACCAGGCCGGCATAGACCCAGAATGTGGTCTGCGCCGCCGAAACGCTCATCGACTGGACGCGGAACGACAGGAAAAACACGGCGGCAAGTGGCGCCAGTATCACCACCCAGCGCAGCGGCGAACCGAAGATCGCGAAGCCGAACGAGGTCAGCATCTCGCCGCTCGGCAGCGTGGCGACAGCCGAGGCCGGATCGGTCGTGGTCGCCAGCATGATCGTGCCGACGGCGGCAAGGCCGGTGATGAGGAGACCAAACCCCATCAAATTGTAGACCTTGATCATGTAGGCGCGCAGGCCCTGGTCGATATCGACAGCGGCGCCGGGCACGGCGCGCGTCTGATAATTGCGAATGGGATCAGCCATTGTAGTCCTCTATTGCTTCTGCCCCGTCCGGTGTCGGGCCCTGCCGGATATACATCCGCCGAACCCAGGCGCCGCTGGCGGGGCTCCAGCATGCCTGTGGCGAAATATGATGGTTATTCGCGTCGAGAACAAGACCGTAACGGCGTGTAACGGTTCGTGAGAGGACGAAATCCAGCTCCATCAGTGCCTTCAGGCGGCATTCTTACCAAGATTTAACCCGAGACAGGGCGCTCCGACCGGCGAATCAGAGATTACGCAGCACGGGTGCCGCCTTGTGGCCGAGCACACGCCAGGTGCCGGCGAGGCCGATGCCGACGGTGATGAAGAGCGAAAACAGGATGGTCGCCACCGCCACCTCGGGCATGAAATGCGATGGCAATGTCATGATGCGGGCGACGATGTACCAGGCCGCGATGCCGCCGGCCGCCAGCGCGAATACCGCCGTGGCCAATCCGATTAGCATGTACTCCAGGGAGAATGCCGTGATCAGCGTTCTCCTGGTGGCGCCCAGCGTCTTCAGCACTACCGCATCGTGGATGCGCGCCCGGTTGCCGGCGGCGAGCGCGCCGGCCAGCACCAGCACCGAGGCGATCAGCGCCACGCCGGCCGCCGCCCGGATCGCGGCGCCGAGCTGGCCGACCAGCCGGTTGACGACTTCGAGAGCGTCCTTGACGCGCACCGTCGTCACCGCCGGGAAGGCCCGGGTGACAGCATTGAGGATGCGGGCATCGTCGGCCGTGGTGGCGTTCTTTTCGGTCAGCGTCGCCATCCAGCCATGCGGCGCGCCGGCGAAGGTGTTGGGTGAGAACACCATGACGAAATTGATGCCCATCGTCTCCCATTCGACCTGGCGGAAATTGGCGATCCTGGCCGTGACGTTGCGGCCGAGGACATTGACGGTGACGGTATCGCCGAGTTTCAGCCCGATCTCCTTGCCCTCCCGCGCCGAAAACGAGACCAGCGGCTCGCCGGCATAATCGTCCGGCCACCAATTGCCCTCGGTCAGCGTCGCGTTTTCCGGCTGCCTGGCGTCATAGGTCAGGCCACGATCGCCTTTGAGCACCCACGCGCCTTCAGCCGGGACCTTGACCTTGTCGACATCGACGCCGTTGAGCGCCATCACCCGGCCGCGCAGCATCGGCACCTTGACCAGCGTCCCCTGAGGCGCCTCCTTGCCGATCAGCATGGAGAACGCGTCGACGTCACTGCCCTGGATGTCGACGAAGAAAAAGTTCGGCGCCCGCTCCGGCAGGCTGCCGGAGATCTGCTGCCGCAGATTGCCGTCGATCAGCGCCAGCGTCACCAGCAGCGTCAGCCCAAGCCCCAGCGACAGCACCACCGACGGCGTCAGCGCACCTGGCCTGTGGATGTTGCCGACGGCGAGCCGGAGCGCCACGAAGCGCACCCGCGGGCTTTTCCTTGCGGCCCATTGCACCAGCCCGCCGACCAGGCGCAGCACCAGGAACGCAAAGATGGTGGCGCCGACGAAGATCGAGGCGATGCGCCGGTCGCCGGAGAACAGGATGGCGAGCACCGCCAGCAGCAGCGCGATGCCGATCGCCGACGCGACATAGATCGGGCGCGGAAAGCCGCGGCCTTCCAGGCCCATCTCCCGGAACAGCGCGGTCGCCGGCACGTCGCGGGCGCGCCCGAGCGGCAAAAGCGCGAAGGCCAGCGTCACCAGCAGCCCGAACAGCGCCGCCATGGCGAGCGCGCCGGGGTAGAAGCCGCCTTGCGCCGGCACCGGAATGACGGACTGCAGCGCGGCACTTGCCACGAACGGCATCAGCGCCCCGAGCACCAGGCCGGCGGCGATGCCGAGTGCCGCGATGATCAGGATCTGCACGAGATAGACGGCAAAGACGAAGCCGCCGGCAGCGCCCAGGCTCTTGAAGGTGGCGATGACGCCGCGCTTGCCGTCGAGATAGGCGCGCACCGCATTGGCGACGCCGACACCGCCGACAACAAGCGCCGTCAGCCCGACCAGCGTCAGGAATTGCGAAAAGCGTTCGATGTTCGACGACAGCGCGGGTGCCGCGTTGCTGCGGGTGCGGATCGACCAGCCGGCCTCGGGGAAATCCTTGGCGGCCTGGTCCTGGATGGCCTTGAGCCGCGCCTCGTCGGAATCGGCGGGCAGCCGGACCTTGTAGGCATTTTCGACCAGGCTGCCCGGCTGGACCAGCCCGGTGGCCGCCAGGGCCTCGGTCGAGATCATCAGCCTTGGTGCGAAGCCGAAACCGTCGGACACGGCGTCCGGCTCGGTCACCAGCCTGGCGCGCAGTTCGAACGTGGCGGTGCCAAGCTTCAGCCGGTCACCAGGCTTGAGATGCAGCCGTTCGAACAGCAGATCGGGTGCGACTGCGCCAAAGACGCCGAATTCTTCGCCGAAAAGTTCCTGCTTCGTCAGCTTCGGTTCGGTTTCCAGCGCGCCATAGAGCGGATAGGCATCGTCGACCGCCTTGGCCTCGACCAGCGCCTGGTCGGTTCCGTCGGCCAGCCGCGCCATCGAGCGCGTGCTTGCGGTGCGCGAGACCACACCCAGCCCGTCGAGGAAACCGCGCTCCGCCCGGCTGGCGTCGCGTTGGTTGATCTGGAAACGGAGATCCCCACCAAGCAGCGTCTGCCCCTGGTTGGCGACGCCGACGGTGATCGAGCGGGCCACCGAATTGACGCCGCCGATCGCCGCGACGCCGAGTGCGATGCAGGCGAGGAAGATCAGGAAGCCGGACAGGCCGCCGCGCATCTCGCGCAGCGAGAAGCGGACGGCAAGCTTCAATGTCCGCGCCAATGGCATCAGGCGGTGACCTTCAACGGCGCCGACGCCTCGATCCGCCCGGAGCGCATCGAAACCTGGCGCGAGCAGCGCGCCGCCAGCGCCGGATCATGGGTGACCAACACCAGCGTCATGCCACGTTCGGCCGCCTTGGCGAATAGAAGGTCGGCGACCTGCCGCCCCGTCGCCTGGTCGAGATTGCCGGTCGGCTCGTCGGCGATGAGGATGCGTGGGGAAGGCGCCAGCGCCCGGGCGATCGCCACGCGTTGCTGTTCGCCGCCCGACAGTTCGCCGGGGTAATGGCTGATGCGGTCGCTCAGGCCCACCGCCGCCAGTTCCCGTTCCGCCACCGAAAACGGATCGGCATGGCCAGCCAGCTCCAGTGGCACGGCGACGTTTTCCAACGCCGTCATGTTAGGGATAAGATGGAAGGACTGGAACACAATGCCAATGTTTCGGCCACGAAACGAAGCGACCTGATCCTCGCTCCTGCCGTTGAGGAGCTCGCCAGCGATTCGTACCGTGCCCGAATCGACCCTTTCCAGACCCGCCATCACCATCAGGAGAGTCGACTTGCCGGAGCCCGAAGGGCCAACGATGCCGGTCGCCTCGCCATGCGCCACCTCGAGGCTGACGCCTTTCAGTACATGGACCGACGAAGCGCCTTCGCCGAGCGTCAGCGATACGTCTTTCAGCGCGATGACCGCTTCTGTCAAAATGAAAGCGTCCTATATGGAGGATGAGGGCTTTGCTTACCGGAAGCCGTCGCCCGAAAGAGTCTCTTGGTCATATGGGGCCTGACGCATGTCTTTCAAACGCCGATTTGCCGCAGGCCTGATCCTTTTCCTTGCCATTTGCGGCGCCATTTCGTCGGCGCGGGCCGAGCCATTCAAGATCGTCGGCTTCGGTGACAGCCTGATGGCGGGTTTCGGCCTCGGACCCGGCGATGGATTTACCGACAAGCTGCAGACAGCGCTACGCGCCAAGGGCCATGACGTCTCCGTTGCCAATGCCGGTGTCTCCGGCGATACGTCGAGCGGCGGGCTGGCGCGGCTCGACTGGTCGGTGCCGGACGGCACGCAACTGGTGGTCCTCGAACTCGGCGCCAACGACATGCTGCGCGGCATCTCGCCCGACATCACCAGGAAGAACCTGGACGAGATGCTGGGCAAGCTGAAACAGCGCAAGATTGCCGTGCTGCTCGCCGGCATGCGCGCCGCGCCCAATCTCGGCGCGGATTACCAAAGCGCCTTCGACGCCGTCTTTCCGGACCTGGCGAAGAAATACGATGTCCCGCTCTACCCGTTCTTCCTCGACGGTGTCGCCGGCCAGCCCGCTTTGCAGCTCGAGGACGGCCTGCATCCGAACGCAAAGGGGGTCGACCTGATGGTCGAGCGCATCCTGCCGACGGTCGAGAAGGCCATCACGGCGGCGCCGGGAGGTGCATGAAAACCGAGAAAACTGCCTTCCCTTAGGGAAACTTTTAGCAAAGCCTGTGACCAATATACCTCTTGCTCCGTTTGACTATCGATGATTCGCTATGGGTGACAGTTCGATTCGAGGAAGGGAGGCTCTTCATGCCGCGTCTTTTCACCGCCCTCGAAATTCCGCGTGATGCTGCCCTTTCGCTGTCCCTGCTCCGGGGCGGCTTGCCCGGGGCCCGCTGGATCGATGTCGAAAACTACCATTTGACGCTGCGCTTCATTGGCGATGTCCAGGGCCATGTCGCCGACGAGATCGCCAATGCGCTGGACCGGGTCCATCGCCCCTCCTTCTCGCTGACCTTGTCCGGCGTCGGTGCCTTCGGCCAGAAGAAGCCGCATGCCGTGTGGGCCGGCGCCGTCCCCTCGCCGGATCTCAACGCGCTCCAGGGCGAGATCGAGCGCATCTGTCAGCGGCTCGGCATTCCCGCCGATCCACGCAAGTTCATGCCGCATGTGACTTTGGCGCGCTTGCGCAATTCAAGCCCGCTGGATGTCGCCCAATATCTCTCGGCGCGCGGCAATTTCTCGACGCTGCCGTTCCGCATCAGCCGCTTCGTCCTGATGTCGTCGCGCGATTCGGTCGGTGGCGGCCCCTACATCGTCGAGGAGGCCTGGCCATTGTCGGGCGGCGATGCCCGCGCCGCCAGCCGCGTCGCCAATGCCTCCGATGCCTCGCGGATCATGCGGTAGACCTCGGCAAAGGCCTCCTGCCCGTCATAGTAGGGATCCGGCACGTTGCGCGCCTTGCCTTGTGCAAACTCGAGGAACAGATGCACCCGGTCGCGCATGGCGGCGGGCGCCAGTGCCCTGAGGTCGGCGACATTCGAATGGTCCATGCCGAGGATCAGGTCGAAGCAATGAAAATCCTGCGGCATGATCTTGCGCGCCCGCTGCCCGGAAATGTCGATGCCGTGATGCGCCGCGATCGCCATCGCGCGCGGATCGGGCGCAGAGCCGACCTCCCAGCCACTGGTCGCGGCCGAATCGAGCAGCATGTCCCGCGCCAGTCCGCGGCGCTCCGCCCACACGGCCTGAAAGACGCCTTCGGCCAACGGTGAGCGGCAGATATTGCCGAGGCAGACGAAGAGAATGGATTTTATGGGCTTTGCGCTCATCGATCCCAGGCTGTTCTATCCAGGTCGTTTTCCCAAAACTGCAACGCACTTTTGGGCGACATGCAGTATGGTGAGGGTCGTTTTTGCAAATAGCATGGGAACCGAACATGACCAGAGAAAAACTATCCAAGGATGCCATCACCGAAGCCTTGGCCGGGCTCGCCGGCTGGACGCTGGCCCCGGACGGCGCTTCTATCAAGCGCAGCTTCGTCTTCGGCAATTTCTCCGAAGCCTTCGCCTTCATGACCCGCGTCGCGCTGGCGGCCGAGAAGATGGATCATCATCCGGACTGGTCGAATGTCTACAAGACGGTCGACGTGACCTTGAACACCCATGATGCCGGCGGCGTGACCGCGCTGGACATCGATCTGGCAAAGAAGATGAACCGCTTCGCCGGCGGCTGAACAGCTTCGCTTCCTGTCCGCGATCCGGTGAGACAGCCAAATTGGCGCCGGCATCTTGCAGGGGGGTTGGGCTTTCACCACATCTTCCCGCGCGGACATGCGCCAGGAAGCGCATCGGCCCGCAAGGAGATGTTGATGGCGCAAGAATCCGGTTTTGATTTCTTCGGCTTTGGCGACAAGCTCGGCGGCGAAGGCGAAGTGCGCGAGAAGTTCTGGCGCACCGCCAAGAAAGCCGCACGGCAGATCCCGTTCATGGAGGACGTCGTCGCGGCCTATTACTGCGCCATGGACAAGAACACGCCGCTGCGTGCCAAGGGCATATTGGTGGCGGCGCTCGGCTATTTCGTCCTGCCGGTGGACCTGATCCCGGACTTCATCGTCGGGCTCGGCTTCACCGACGACATCGCCGTGCTGACCGCCGCGATCACCGCCGTCAGCGCCCATATCACGCCGGCGCATCGCCAGGCCGCCAAGGATGCCATCGCCGATAGGAGCTGAGCCGGTGCGGTGTAAGGCGTGGACGAGGCTCTGCTCCGCGGCCGGTCAAACCCACCGCCGCACCCGCGCCTTGTAGGCACGATACGCATCGCCGAATTTCCGCTCTAGATAGCGCTCTTCCCGCGCTATGACGCCGGTATTTATCACCCACAGCAACGGGACGATCAGCCCGATGACCCAAAAACTTCCCGCCGCGACGCCCAGGCCCAAATAGACGAGGGTCGCTCCCAGATAAAATGGGTTCCTGGTCCGCCGGTAGATCCCGTCGATGACCAGCGCCGTCGTCGGCAGTGTCGGCGGAATATTGGTGCCAGCGGCGCGAAAGCGCCCCGCCGCCATGAAGATGATGACGAAGCCGCACGCCGCGAGCACGGCCCCGCCTAGATAGCGGGTGGGCGACGGCGCGGCCAGGACCGGGAGGGGAATGACAGCCTCGAGGACCGCTGCCGCCGCCAGGAAGCCGAGAAAGATCAAAGGTGGCAGCGTGATGACCCCCGCCACGTCGGGCGCGCCCGATCCGCCTGCAGCCTCCCGATCACCCGATCGCGGCGCCGCCGCGGGGCCACCGCCCGGATGGCAACACGAATGCCGAACACGACCAACAGGACAACAGTGCCACCCACCAGGATCAGGACCGTCCCGGATATGGCCATGACTGAAATCTCCCATACGCTACCAATGAGGGCGCCCAGGCCGAGCGCCTCGGAGCGCCTCAGAAACGAAAGCGGGCATCTTAGCGGCTGGAGGGAAATTCGTCACGTGTCCCGGAAGTCAGGGTGGCTGCCGGACCTGGCTTGAAAAGTCAAACTCTTGCCGCTTTCGTGGCCTCCAAGTCGCCAAAGGGACGCCGTGCCGGCCGCTGACAAGGCGGCGGCGCGGAGATGGCGGCGGTTTCCTGGGGGTGTGGGTCCTTTTCTCAAAGGAAGTTCACCGTTTGGTAACCCAGATTAAATCAAAATGAAGCGACGGCAGGACGCAAGGCGGCCCGCCTCCGCACCATTTGGAATACGGGAAAGACGATGCGCGGATTGACAGCTATAGTTTCGAGCCTGGTCCTGGTGGCCTTCGCAGCGCCGGCACTGGCACAGCAAGCGACCAAGATCGGCCAGCACAATGCCTGGGGCACCTACAGCTACCAGGCATCGGGCGGCAAGGTCTGCTACGTGCTCACCGTGCCGACCGACAAGCAGCCGCCGACGCTCGACCATGGCGACATGTTCTTCTTCGTCAGTCAGCGGCCCGGCCAGCAGGTGTCCTACGAACCGCAGTTCATTGCCGGCTACAATTTCCAGGAAGGCTCCAAGGCTACCGTCACCATCGACAAGAAGTCCTTCTCGATGTTCACGCGCGGCAAGTCGGCCTGGGTCGAGAACGCCGCCGAGGAACCGGTGCTGATCGCCGCCATGAAGACCGGCACCGACATGAAGGTGACGGCGAAGTCCGGCCGCGGCAACCCCACCTCCTATGTCTTCTCGCTGAAGGGCATTTCGGCTGCGCTATCGTCGATCGCCAAGTGCAAGTAACAAGTGCAAGTAAGCACAAGCCGCATTTGAAACCGATGGCCGGGCCGCAAGCTCGGCCTTTTGCTTTTGTGTATGTCTCTCAGCCCTCGGAAGCCGGCGCGGCTTCCGCCCGCCGCCGCCGGATCGCCTCGGCAATGAACACCCGCGACAGCGCGTGATAGAGCGGCTCGTGCGAGATCATGCGCGCCATGCCGTAGCCCAGCATCGAGGCCAGCATCAGCGCGATGACATTGTCGTGATTGCCGGTCATCTCCAGGATGATGACGAAGGCCGTCATCGGTGCCTGCACGACGCCGGCGAAATAGCCTGCCATGCCGAGCAGCGCCGCCGCGCCCGTGCTGGCGCCGAACAACAGGCCGAGCGAACTGCCAATGCCGGCGCCGACCGCCAGTGAAGGCGCGAAGATGCCGCCGGGAATGCCCGAAACCATCGACAGCAGCCCGGCCAGGAATTTTTCGGCAAAGAAGAGCCATGGCAGCGGCGTCCCCTCGACGGCGCCGCGCGCCTGTGCGTAGCCGGTGCCGAAGGTGAGCCCGCCCGACGCAATGCCGATTGCCGCCACGGCAAGTCCGCAGGCGGCGGCCACCAGCAGCGCGCGCCGCAAGGGCTGCTGCGTGTGCCAGCGCCGGATCCGCCGTGTTGTCTTAAGCGCCAGCAAGGAAAACAGCGCGCCAAAACCGCCGCCAATGACGCCGCAGCCAAGCACCAGCGGCCAGTCGGCGGCGAACGAGATCGTGTCCTTTGACACACCGAAATAGGTGTAGTTGCCAAGCAGGCCGAGCGAGGCGATGCCGGCCAGGATGACCGCAGTCAGCACCAGCCCGTTGGTGCGCGATTCATAAGTCCGTCCCATTTCCTCGATGGCGAAGACGATGCCGGCCAGCGGCGTGTTGAAGGCGGCGGCGATGCCGGCGGCCGAGCCGGCCAGGATCAGGCCGCGCGCCTGCGCCATGCCGCCCCAGCGCGCCGCCTGCAGCATCAGCGACGCCCCGACCTGCACGGTCGGGCCCTCGCGGCCGATCGAGGCACCACAGAACAGGCCGACGATGGTGAGTGCGATCTTTCCCGCTGCCAGCCGAAGCGACAGGAGATGCTCTCGATCCTCCTCGTCGCGCAAATGGCGCGCGGCGATCGCTTGCGGAATGCCGCTGCCTTGCGATCCGGGGAAGAAAGCGTAGGCGAGCCACGCGCTCAGCACGAAGCCCAGCGGGGTAATCACGAGCGGCAGGTAGAAACGCCAGCCACCATCGGCGCCAGTCATGACATGGAAAAGTTCCTGCGCCTTGTCGGCCAGCACCGCGAACAGCACGCTGATGACGCCGATCGACACCGCGCCGGCCCAGAACACCAGGCGCGGCTGCCACACGCGCCGCGAGCCCAACATCGCCCGCGACCGCCGCAGCATGGGATATTTTCGCGATGTGCCGGCCATGTCTGTCCTCTGGAAGGGTGGTTCCGACCTAACACAGCCGCGACCTGCGGGGCCAGACCTGCATAGGGAGCGATTCTTCCTTCTTTCGCAGTGAGAAAGGGCCTCGCGATGAGTCGTCGGTGACGGACCGCACAAGCGCTGCGTCAGGTCGCCGCAGCTGGCGTCGCAAGACCAGGCAAGCGCCCGCTTCGGGACGATCTTTTAAAAATCTTTTGTTTCGCGATCCGTTTCCATCCTGCGCATCGTCCTTGCTGCGTCCGAAACAGAAGGAGACATGCCATGTCCGACAAATCCGTTATTCTGGTCAATCTGCTGAAGGTCAAACCCGGCAAGCAGGATGCGCTGATCGCGCTCCTGAAACAGAGCACCGACGCGGTGATCCGCACTCTCCCCGGCTGGAAGGCGACCCGGCTGATCGCGGCCGCGGATGGTGCCGGCGTCGTCATCTACTCCGAATGGGAGACACCCGCGGCCATAGAGGCGATGCGCGGCGACCCGCGCATGAAAGCCTATTTTCCGAAGATCATCGAGCTGGCGAGCCTGGACTCGATCGTGGGATCGACGGTGTTGAACGAGACTCGGTGACGGCCGGACTGGCGAGCAAGCAACCATCACGAAATCGGCGAAAGGAGAACCGCAATGGCCAAGGTGGTCGTCGTCTACAGGAAGCCGGCTCACGTCGATGCGTTCGAAAGGCACTATTTCGAGACGCACATACCTCTGGCCAAGAAAATCCCGGGCCTCAGGAAATATGAGATCAGCAGCGGACCTGTCACGGTAATAGCCGGACCGCCCGATGTTCACCTGATCGCGACGGTGTATTTTGACGATCTTGACGCGATGAAAAAAGGCTTCGCAAGCCCGGAGGGGCAAGCGGCTGGGGCGGATCGGCGGCTTTATGCGCCTGATGAATCAGGCGTTCAAATGTTCGTTTTCGACACCAGGGAAGTTTGACCCGTCTTCTGTCCGCTACATCGCGACGGTTGACGGCGCCATCGGCGGCAAGACAACTACCCACATTGGAAAGCAGCCACTCGCCATTCCTCTCCCAACCGGCGGCCCTTGTCGAAAATTCTCGACACCGGCATCCAGTCCGTAACGGAACAAAGCGCGGAAGCACCGAAGGTCTCGATCGATGAATACGGAAGAATTCGAAGATCGGCTGAAAGCGCTGCGGCCACGCCTTCATCGCTATTGCGCGCGCATGACGGGATCGGCGATCAGTGGCGAGGATGTCCTTCAGGATGCCCTCGTCAAGGCCCTGCACGCGCGAGCCCAGGGCGCCGAGGTGGACAATCTCGAGGGCTGGCTGTTTCGCATCGCCCACAATGCGAGCCTGGATTTTTTGCGCGGCAGGTCGCGCAACACCGTGGTTCCGCTTACCGAAAACATCGAGGCCGCGCCCATGCCCGAGGCGGATATCGTCGCGATCAGCTTTCAGACCTTCCTGCGGCTGCCTGAACTTCAGCGCTGCGCGGTGATCCTAAGGGATGTGCTGGGGCATTCGGTCGAGGAGATCGCTGGCATTGCCGAGTGTTCTCCAGCCGCCGCCAAATCGGCGCTTCAGCGCGGCCGCGTCGCGCTGCGCCAACTTGCCGAGACGCCGGAGGACACCAGGTTGCCGCTGATGTCGGACACGGACCGGCGCAAGATCGCCGCCTTCGTCGATCTGTTTCGCGGCGGCGATTTCGACGCCATCCGCGCCATGCTCGCCGACGATGTGAAGCTCGAACTGGTGAACCGGCTGCACCTGGAAGGGCGCGGCAGGATTACGCCCTATTTCACGCGCTATGCGGAAGTGACGAAATGGCGGTTCGCCCTTGGCGCGGTCGAAGGACAACCGGCCATGCTGGTCTTCGACAGCACCGGCCCGATGGACAGACCCGCGCATTTTGTTCTGGTCGACTGGTCGGAAAACAGGATCATCGGCATCCGGGATTTCCTGTTCGCTCCCTATGTTCTGGAGGCCACGGACTGGGTTCAACTCGGCTAAGAAGCCATGGTCTCCTGGCACAGACACCGTCAAGCTGTGAGGTGAGGTCGCGACCGCGCGTCTGAGCGGTTGTCGCGTGTTTGCTCGAGCCAAAGCCACGAGAGGCTGGCGTCGGACCCCGCCAGCTCTCGCCGGCGGGGCGGTGGTTACGACTACATGGCCATCTTCTCACATTCGGCCTGTGCCTTCTTGGTCGACGTATCGATCATGTAGGCTTTGCCTTTGGCGTCGGTCATCATCATCATGCAATGCTTGATAGGCTTCGCCATCTTCATCATTTCGCCGCTCATCTTTGCGTCCGGCGTCATGGTGCCCATATGGCCGTCCGGCATGATCGCCGTCACTTGTCCGGCCTTCATCATCGTCATCGTGCCCATGGCGTCTTCGGCAAAAGCCTGCGAGGCGGACAGGCCGACAAGGCCGGCAATAAAAACAAGCTTGATCGAGTGCATTCCACGAACTCCCATTTTTCCGGAGCACAGTTGCCCCTTTCAGCCTTCGCGGCCGCGGGGCCTGCTGTTACCTCAACACGAACATGTGACCGGAGCGCTGGCAACGACGCGGTGGAGAAGACCTTGGCGGTTCCCCATGACGAGCCGGTCGCTTCGCCCGCGCATGACTCCGCGCTCAACCTGTGCTATGCGCCGCGCTTGATGTCCGGCACGATGGATGAAATCGGCCGCAAACCGCTTATATCAGTGCAACCATGACCCTTTCGCTTGACCTCACCGCCGACGGTGCCCGTGACGCGTTGCGCGCCCGCGCCGTGCCCTCCGAAAAGCCGTCGCTGATCGGCCTGACGCGCGCCGAGCTGGCGGAGGCTCTCGTCGCGTCCGGCGCCGTACCAGAACGCCAGGCAAGAATGCGCGCCCAGCAGCTCTGGCACTGGATGTATGTGCGCGGCGTTTCCGACTTCGCCGGAATGTTCAACATCTCCAAGGATTTGCGCGCCGAACTGGACAAGCATTTCACCGTAGCCCGGCCGGAGATCGTCGAGGAACAGATCTCTTCCGATGGCACGCGAAAGTGGCTGTTCCGCTTTCCGCCGCGCGGCGCCGGCCGGCCGGTCGAGATCGAAACCGTCTACATTCCCGAGGAAGGCCGCGGCACGCTTTGCATCTCCTCGCAGGTTGGCTGCACGCTGACCTGCTCGTTCTGCCACACCGGCACGCAGAAGCTGGTGCGCAACCTGACGGCGGAAGAAATCCTCGCCCAGTTGCTCACCGCGCGCGACCGGCTCGGCGATTTTCCCGACCGCGACACGCCCGATGGCGCCATCGTGCCGGCCGAGGGCCGCAAAGTGTCCAACATCGTCATGATGGGCATGGGCGAGCCGCTCTATAATTTCGAGGCGGTGAAGAAGGCGCTGTTGATCGCCTCCGACGGCGACGGGCTTTCCTTGTCAAAAAGACGCATCACGCTGTCGACCTCCGGCGTCGTGCCGGAAATCTTCCGCACCGGCGAGGAGATCGGCGTCATGCTGGCGATCTCGCTGCACGCCACCAATGACGACCTGCGCGACCTTCTGGTGCCGATCAACAAGAAGTATCCGCTGAAGGAACTGATTGCCGCCTGCCGCGCCTATCCCGGCCTGTCGAACGCCAAACGCATCACCTTCGAATATGTGATGCTGAAGGACGTCAACGATTCGCTCGAGGATGCCAAGGCGCTGATCAAGCTGCTCAAGGGCGTCCCGGCGAAGATCAACCTAATCCCGTTCAATCCGTGGCCTGGCACCAACTACCAGTGCTCGGACTGGGAAACGATCGAGAAGTTCGCCGACTACATCAACAATGCCGGCTACGCCTCGCCGATCCGCACGCCGCGCGGCCGCGACATCCTGGCCGCCTGCGGCCAGCTCAAGTCGGAATCCGAGCGCATGCGCAGGGTCGACCGGCTGGCGCTGGAAGCCATGATGATCGCGGGGCACGGCGAGGCGTGAGCCGTCTCGTCGCCGGGCTCAAGCGTATCGCCATGATAGCGGTCGGTTATGTCGCCGCCGTGCTGACCTCGATCCTGGTGCCCGTGCTGCTTATCGCCCTTCTGGCAGGGATCGAAGACGACAACTGGTCCATGGTCTTCGCATTCGACTGGCTGGGTTCCTTCCCGCTCGCCGTGTTGACCGTGGCGGTCTGCGCGCTGCTGATCGTTGGGCCCGCGATCTTCCTCGCCGAGCGGCTCTGCCTGCGAGGATGGTTTTATTTCGCGGTCACGGGTGCCATCACGTCCATCGCGTTTGGCGTTTTTATCCCGGGCTCGGCCGGTGGGTTTGTCTTCAATCCGGGCTTTCTCGGCTTCCTGGCCACGGCCGGCACTGCCGCCGGTTCGGTCTATTGGCTTGTGGCCGGACGCAAGTCCGGTCACCTCATGCCGCGGGGTCCGCGATGAACCGTCTCGTCGCCTATCTCGTCCGCTTTGCCATCATCCTGTTCGGCTACGCCGTCGCCTCGCTGGCGGCGAGCGCCTTCCTCAACATCCTGTTCCTGGCGTCGCACGGCTATACGCCGGACCACACGCACCCGACAGCGACGGCTTCGCTGTATTTCTCAATTCCCTTCGTCGCCCTGTTCGTCGCCTACTTTGCCTTCATGCCGGCGGTGATCGTCATCCTGGTTGCCGAAATCCTCGGCCGGCGCGACTGGCTGTATTATGCGCTGGCCGGCGCCGTGGTCGCGGCCGTCTTCCTCGGCCTCGTCGACCACGCCGGTGACACCACCTTCGCGGTCACCGGCACCAACCCGATCATGGCGGTGATCGGCGGCGGCATGGTCGGCGGCATCTTCTACTGGCTCAGCGCCGGGCGCTGGGCCGGAAGCTGGTGGCAGGGGGACGAGGCCAGACCATGATCCCGAACCGAAGCACCGCGACAGCGAAAAGGTTTTCGCTGGAGATCGAGGGCCTCTATTTCGCCTGCGCCGTGAGTATCTTGAGCGCGAAGGCCGAGAAGACGCCTGCGAAGAGATAGTCGACCACGCGCGTGACGCGCGGGCTGGCCTTCATCGCCGCCGAGAACCTTTCCGCCGCCAGCACCATCGGCGCCGTCACCGGGATCGACAGCACGATGAACATGGTGCCGAGGAAGAACAGCTTTCCCGGCGCGTTCGGGTCATGTGCGGAGACGAACTGCGGCAGGAAGGTCATGAAGAACAGGATGATCTTCGGGTTGAGCAGGTTGACGCCGAGCCCCGCCGCCCAACTGCGCAGCAGCGAGATTTGCGGCCCCGTCTTCTTTTCCGGCGAAAAGGCCGAGCCCTTGGCGATCGCCTGCCAGGCGAGGAAGACGAGATAGCCAGCGCCGAATATCTTCAGCGCGAAGAACGCCATCGGCGAGGCGACGATCAGCGCCGAGACGCCGACCACCACCAGCGTGGTGTGGATCAGCGTGCCGCACAGCGCGCCCGCCATCGAGGCGAAGCCGGTGGCCCGCCCCTGGCTCAGCGTGCGCGACACGAACAAGGTCATGTCCGGCCCGGGCGTGATCGCCAGGATGACCGTGGCGATGGCGAACTGGATCAGCGTGGTGGTGTCGGGAATGAAGGACATGCAAGGCCCCAGAACAATTCCGGCGAACAGCTTTCCGGGCGGAATTGCGTCAGACAAGGAGAGGGAGACAGAGCGGCTCGCCGTTCGTGAACGATGGACCGCTCCGGGAATGCGTGTGCCTATACAGGATGCGCGGCGATGGCGCCAGACACGGAAGGGCGAGCTGCGTCGCGCCACGCGCAGGATGCCAAGCCGTGCCGGACCGGAGGCTAAGCGGCAGCCGGCCGATGGATCTCGGCAAGCGTGGGGACCGCCGCACCGGTCAGCACGATCTGGTCGATTGGTTTGGGCCGGCCGAGGAAATAGCCCTGCGCCTCGTTGCAACCCTCGACTTGCAGGATGCTGAGCTGGACATGGGTTTCGACGCCTTCGGCGAGCACTGGAATGTCGAGGCTGCGCCCCAGTGTCAGCACGGCGCGGATGATCGCCTTGGCCTGCGGGCTGCGCTCGACATCGGCCATGAACGAACGATCGAGCTTGATCTTGTCGAAAGGGAACGAGCGCAGCGTGTCGAGCGAGGAATAGCCCGTGCCGAAATCGTCGATCGCGATCGTCACGCCCAGCGCCTTGATCTGGCGCAACACGTGCAGCGTGCGAATCTTGTCGGCGACGATCGTCGATTCCGTCAGTTCGAGTTCCAGGCGCTTCGGCGACAGCCCGGTCTCGACCAGGATCTGGTGGATGAGCGTGGCGAGATCGGTATGGGCGAACTGCACCGGCGACAGGTTGACCGCGATCTTGTGGCCATTGCCCCAGGAGGCTGCCTGACGGCATGCGGTGCGCAGCACCCATTCGCCGATCGCCAGGATCGAGCCATTCTCCTCGGCGATCGGGATGAATTCGACCGGCGGGATCAGGCCGTACACGGGGTGGGTCCAGCGCAGCAGCGCCTCGTAGCCGCAGGTGGCGCCGGTCGCGACCGAAGTCTGCACCTGATAGTGCAGCGACAGCTCGCCGCGTTCGATCGCCTGGCGAAGGTCGTTTGCCAGCGCGCGGCGTGCCCGCTCCGTCTCGTCCATGGCCGATTCATAGAAGCAGACGGCTCGCGTCACGTCGTTCTTGGCCCGGTACATGGCCAAGTCCGCATTGCTGACCAGCCTCTCCCGGTCGGCGCCGTCACGCGGATAGACGGCAACGCCGATGCTGGCGCCGGTGACGATCTCGAAATCGTCGAGCCGCAGGGGCTCGAACAACGATTTTTCCAACCGCGAGACCAGGCCGATAAGATCCTTCTGGTCCTTGAAGCGCTTGATGGCGGCAAATTCGTCGCCGCCGAGCCGGGCGACGAACTCGCCGTCGCCGGCGAGTTTCGCCAGCCTGCGGGCGATGATCTTGAGCGCCTGGTCGCCGGCGGCGTGTCCCCTGAGGTCGTTGATTTCCTTGAAACGATCGAGATCGATGACGATGACGGCGGTCATCGCATCCTGGTCCTCGCGCGCCCGCTTGATCTCATGGTCGAGGCGGTCGTTGAAGGAGACGCGGTTGGCAAGACCGGTAAGCGCGTCGTTGAGGGCGAGATGCTGGAGCCGCTCGAAGCTCTCGAGCCGGCCGCGCTCGTCGATCAGATAGCTGGCGAAGCCGGTGGCGGCGACGATCAGGCCGACAACGGCGACCGCGACGGCCATCGCTTCCAGGATATCGGGATTGGTGCCCGTGGTGATGAAGGAGAGCGGCGTCACCGCCACCGCGGCCATTGCCGTGAAATGCAGGCCGACAATCGCGAGCACCAGCAGCCCGATGCCGAGATAGTGCGACCAGCGGTACGGCCGGCGCACCGCCTGGCCGATCGCGGCGGCGGAAAACACTATCGAGATCAGCAGCGACGCGACGACATAGCGGGCGTCCCACTCGACGATGCCGGCCACGTGATAGGCCATCATGCCGGTATAATGCATGGCCGAGATCGCCAATCCGACAAGGCATCCGCCCCATTCCGGCGCCAGACCGCGGCCTTTGTCCAGAGCAAGGCCGAAGCCCGTTCCGGTTCCGACCATGGCGATGACCAGGGATATCATGGTGAGCGCCGGATCGAAGGTGATCGGCGCACCGGGCTGGTAGGCCAGCATGGCGATGAAATGCGTGCACCAGACCGAGGAGCCGGCCGCGACCGCGGTCAGGAACAGCCAGCCCCGCATCTGCACACCAACGGTTTTCCTGGCGCGGTCCAGCAGACCGATCGTCACCCAGCACCCGGTGACGCACATCAGCGCCGCCAGGAGAACGAGCCACAGATTATGCTCCGTGACGATACAGGATATAACGCGCATCAAGGATGGCCCAAGCCCGAGGATACCCGCGACGAAGCGAGCGAGGCTGCCCCGGCACGGTCCTGTGGGCCGGCGCAGCTCCGTCGGGTCTTTTAGCGACGGGGCATGAAAACTTGATTAAATACGACAGCTAAATGCAGCCTTCGATTGCAGCAAGTTGTTTTCCTGGCCGGTGTTCAGCACCCAGCTATACGCTGGATCGGCAGTCTGGCGCCGCGCCTGCTTGCTCGCTTTGCCGTTCCTGCTAAAAGGCGCTCCGACCATCCGTGATGCCCGCTCAGGGCGTCCGCCATCCCACGGAGCAGAAATGTCCAAGGCCAAAGACGTCAAGAAAGTCGTGCTCGCCTATTCCGGCGGCCTCGACACCTCCATCATCCTGAAATGGCTGCAGACCGAACTCGGCGCGGAGGTCGTCACCTTCACCGCCGATCTCGGTCAGGGCGGCGAATTGGAGCCGGCGCGCCGCAAAGCCGAAATGATGGGCATCAAGGATATCCGCGTCGTCGATGTGCGCGAGGAATTCGTCTCCGACTTCGTCTTCCCGATGTTCCGCGCCAACGCCGTCTATGAAGGCACCTACCTGCTCGGCACCTCGATCGCGCGGCCGCTGATCTCCAAGCATCTTGTCGAGATCGCCAGGGAAACCGGCGCCGACGCCATCGCGCACGGCGCCACCGGCAAGGGCAACGACCAGGTCCGGTTCGAATTGTCGGCTTACGCGCTGAACCCCGACATCAAGGTCATCGCCCCCTGGCGCGACTGGTCGTTCAAGTCGCGCACCGACCTGATCAATTTCGCCGAGCAGCACCAGATTCCGGTGCCGAAGGACAAGAAGGGCGACGCGCCGTTCTCGGTCGACGCCAACCTCCTGCATTCCTCTTCCGAGGGCAAGGTGCTGGAAGACCCGTGGAGCGAGCCGCCGGAATTCGTCCACCAGCGCACCGTTTCGCCGATGGATGCGCCGGACAAGGTCACCGAGATCGAGATCGAATTCCTGAAGGGCGATCCGATCGCGCTCGACGGCAAGAAGCTGTCGCCGGCAACCATGCTGGCGGCGCTCAACGATCTCGGCCGCGACAATGGCATCGGCCGGCTCGACCTGGTCGAGAACCGCTTCGTCGGCATGAAGTCGCGCGGCGTCTACGAGACGCCCGGCGGCACCATCCTGATCGCGGCCCACCGCGCCATCGAATCGATCACGCTCGACCGCGGTGCCGCGCACCTCAAGGACGAGTTCATGCCGCGCTACGCGGAACTCATCTACAACGGCTTCTGGTTCGCGCCCGAGCGGCTGATGCTGCAGGCGATGATCGACAAGAGCCAGGAAGATGTCGAAGGCACGGTGCGGCTGAATCTCTACAAGGGCAATGTCATGGTCACCGGCCGCAAGTCGAAGAAGACGCTCTATTCGGATGCGCTGGTCACCTTCGAGGATGACCGCGGCGCCTATGACCAGAAGGACGCCGCCGGCTTCATCCGCCTCAACGCGCTCAGGCTGCGCACGTTGGCGGCGCGCAATCGCAACTGCTGATATCCGGGCTCGACCGGAAATAGAAAGGCGACGCCGGCGTCGGCTTTCCTTACGACCAAACAAAAGCCCGGCGCATGGCCGGGCACTTGCTGCGAACGAGCGATCACGTCAGTCGGCGTCGATCGCGGTCGCGATCCGGGCAATGGCCTGCTGATAGACGCTCGCGGAATTCCAGCCGGCAATTGCGCCCATGTTCGCCTCCGCGCTCGCGCCGGCCTGCCAGCCATGCCCCTTGAGGAAGTTGGCGGTGGAAGCCAGCGCAGTGGCCTTGTCGCGGAGGTTTCCGCTCCCCACGCCATATTTCAGGACATTCCCGGGCAGGAACTGTGTGTGGCCGATCTCGCCATGCATGGCGCCGACCGACGAGGCGGTCAACGTTCCGCGATCAACCAGTTTCAAGGCCGCAATGGCATGCGGGTGAAAGTAGTCCGGACGGCGGCAATCATAGGTCAGCGTCAAAATGGCCGAGATCGTGTTCTGGTTGCCCATGGAGGCACCGAAGCCGGTCTCCATGCCCCAGATGGCGAGCAGCACACCCGGCGATACGCCATAGTTCCGCTCGATCTGGTCGAACAGCGCCGCGTTCGACTTCTTCAGCGCACGGCCCTTGGAAATGATCGCCGCCCCGCCACGGCGCTTCATGAAATCGTCCACCGAGCCGCTGAAAGCCTTATGGATGGCGCGGTCGGCGGCGATCGTCCTTGTCGCGTAGGTCGCGCCAGCAAGAGCCGCCAGACCCCTCGAGCCTACACCTTCAGCCTTGGCCTCCGCGGCAAAATCCTGTTTCCAGGCATCGAAGCCGGCGCCGTTCTTGCCACAGCTTGGCGCCGCTTGCGCGGTCGTCGCAAGCCCAAGCACAGCCACCACCGCGGCGGCTAAAATCCTACCCTTGGCAAGAAACGCCATATTGTTCTCCTGGTTGCCTGATTCACGTCCCAGTTGCGAATTTGCCAGCGAAACGCACATTTGTCACCGTCCGCGGCGCCGTGCTGGCGAATGCCGGGGAATTTACCTACGATCAAGTAATTATTGTGGCGAACGCGGCCGAGAGCCGGCTGATCCACCTGCCGTGTTGCTGATTGGCGTCACCGTACGGAACGACGTTTGAAGGCCCGCGTTTTCGAAGCGACACCTCCCCGCACGCCGAGACCGATATGAAACTCTTCGACTGCCCGCAATGCGGCCACCGCCTGTATTTCGAGAACGCCCAGTGCCTGAACTGCTCCAGCAGCGTGCTCTACGACCCCGAATATGCGCGCTTTGTCCTGTCCGGCGTCGACGGCATCATCCAATGCACCAATGCCGATGAATGCGCCTGCAACTGGATGGCCGAGCCGGGCCGGGTTTTCTGCCGTGCCTGCGCGCTGAACCAGTTGATCCCCGATCTCTCCGTCGACGGCAACCGCCGCCGCTGGATCCGGGTCGAGGCGGCGAAGAAGCGTGCCGTCTATTCGCTGCTCGCCTTCGGCCTGCCGGTCGCGCCCAAGCATGCGCCCGCCGACGAGGTGGGCCTGGCTTTCGACTTCCTTGCCGAGCCGATCGGCGGCGGCCCCGGCGGCGAACGCATCCTGACCGGCCACGACAATGGCCTGATCACGCTCAACGTGGCCGAGGCCGATTCGGCCGAGCGCGAAAAGCGTCGCGTCGAGATGGGCGAGAATTACCGCACGCTGCTCGGCCATTTCCGGCACGAACTCGGCCATTACTACTGGGATCGCCTGATCCGCGACGATCCGCAAAGGCTGGAAGCCTTCCGCGCCTTGTTCGGCGACGAGCGCGCCGACTACGAACAGGCGCTGAAGACTTACTACGCCAATGGTGCCGCGCCCGACTGGCAGCAAGACCACATCTCGGCCTATGCGACCTCGCATCCGTGGGAGGACTGGGCGGAGACATGGGCCCACCATCTGCACATCACCGACACGCTGGAGATGGTCCATGCGCTGAACTTCCCGCTTGGGCGGCTGGAGACCGTGGAGGCCAACGACTTGCCGCGGGGCGACACTGGCGGCCGGCTGCAGGCAGCCCCTTCCGAGCCTGCGAACAGACCCGAGCCTTTCGACAAGGTCCTCGCCCGCTGGCTGGTGCTGTCGGAAGCCTCCAATTCGATCAACCGCTGCATGGGTCTGCCGGATCTCTACCCCTTCGTCATTTCGGACGTCACGGCTCGAAAACTGGCCTTCGTTCACGACCTTCTGACCGGTTTGCCGAAAGACGTCGGAACAAATCGTGAGTTGGCAACGGCGCTTTAGTCGGAACGCATGCGCCGCTGCGCCGTTTTCACCGCCGAGGGACCATGAAAACGGAGAGAACCCATGAAATCCCTGTTGTTGCCCGCGGTCGCCGGGATGTTGGCCGTGATGTCGGGTGCCGCGCTTGCCGACACAGCCGTCTCGGCCGTCACCGATCTCAACGTGCGCGCCGGCCCCGGCCCGCAATATCCAGTCATCGGCGTGCTCGCCGCTGGCCAGTCGGCAACGCTCAATGGCTGCATCGAGAACAGCAAATGGTGCACCATTGCCGAAGCGGGCGGCCAGGGCTGGGTCTATTCCGACTATGTGACGGCCGATTTCGGCGGCAGCCGGGTGGTGCTGACGCAGCGGCCGCACGGTTCCAGCGTCGCGATCGTCTCGCCGCCGGAAGACATCGGCAACTACTCGAATGATTATACCGGCGCGATCATCTCCAGCGACCCGGTCGTGGGCGACTTTCCTGCGCCTCCAGCCGAGGTCCGGACCTATGTCGACAGCCACCGCCTCGACCCGGTCTATCTCGACGGCGAGGTGGTGACCGGCGCGATCTTGCCCGACACCATCGAACTGCGCCCAATTCCGGATTACAACTACCGCTATGTCTATGTGAACGGTCAGCCGGCGCTGATCGATCCGCAGACACGGCGCGTCATGTACGTGATGCGTTGACATAGGCTTTCTCAAGCGGCCGCGACAGCACCGCCGCTTGAGCATGCAGGGCCAGTCGATGTTTCTGGCGCGCGCTTGGATCGGAAGTGCAGGCGCGCGCCGCTCCTTTGCGAAATCGATTCCGATCTTTAGGCCCATCGGCTAGTCAGCAGGTGGTGGATTCGGCAAAGGAACCGTCGTGATATCTGACCCTGCCGCCTTCGACCGTTACCGGCATTCGCCAAACCACAAAACCACCTTGTGGCGGCTGTTTTTCGGGACAGGGATCGTCGTCCTGTTCTGGGTGGTATCCACCGCGATCGTGCTGTTTGGCGGGACCTATGCCTTGTTCACCTGGCAGGCTTCGAAGGGCGGGGCCGCGCCTGCCGGCGGGATGCAGGGTTTCCTCGCCTCGCCCATCGGCATCCTCAGCGCGCTTGGCTCCTTCGCCGGAATCTGGATCGGCCTATGGATTGCCATGCGCTGGGTCCATGGCGAGCCCTTGTCGGCACTTCTTGGCAACAGCCGGCGTGTTTGCCGGCCGGATTTCCTCAAGGGGCTGGTCGCGGTGCTGATCACCTCGCTTATATCCGAAATCCTGCTCTACCTCCTGGAGCCCGGCATCGCGCGTGGCACGATCAGCCTGCCGTCCTGGTTGCTGTTCCTGATTCCGATCGTCGCGCTCACCTTGCTGCAGATATCGTCGGAAGAGGTGCTGTTTCGCGGCTACCTGCTGCGCGGCCTGGCCTATCGCTTCAGGAGTCCGTTCATCTGGGCACTGCTGCCGGGACTGCTGTTCACCGCGCTGCACTGGAGCACCAATTCATCCGCCGCCATCAACGCCTGCCTGCTGGCCTCGATCGCCGCTTTTGCCCTCCTTCTGACGCTCGTGGTCTATGCCACCGGCAATCTGGGTGCTGCGCTTGGCGCCCATCTCGGCAACAATCTGACCGGCTTCCTGCTGATCTCGCATCAGGCGAGCTACAATTCCTTCGCCCTGTTCACCGCCACGCCGCTCGAAGGGCCGGGCTGGACAACGACGGACGCGGTACTCATCGCCATGATCGGCATCGTCAGCAGCCTGCTGACGATTGTCTTGCTGCTTCATCCCCGCTCGCTGCTCAAGGTTGCGGCTGACACAGCCGAGCCAGCCAGCTGACACGGGCACGATGAAAATCATCTCGCAGGGCCGCCATACGCCTTGCTGCCTGGCCCTTGCCTTGACTCTTGCGCCGATTTCCTGTCTACACGCCTCGAATTCCGCGACGAGTATCCCTCCGAGCAAGCCGACCAGGACGCCGAAGCCTCTTAGGAGGCCAAGTGCCGTAAATCGATCCTGGAGGCCAACACCCGGCAGCGCTGTGCGCCCCCGGGTGCTTTTTGGTTTTGGGCTTTTGCTTTTGCTTGGACTGGGTTTTGCTTGGAGACGGGGCGCGAACGCACTACCTCTCGGGCACCATCCGGGTGTCAGGGAAAAGGACAAAGAATGTTTGAATCGCTGCAGGAGCGCCTTGGCTCCATCCTGAACGGCCTCACCGGCCGCGGCGCGCTGTCGGAGGCTGATGTCTCGGCGGCACTGCGCGAGGTGCGCCGTGCGCTGCTCGAGGCCGACGTCGCGCTGGAAGTGGTGCGTTCCTTCACCGACAAGGTGCGCGAAAAGGCCGTCGGCGCCGCGGTGCTGAAGTCGATCAAGCCCGGCCAGATGGTCGTCAAGATCGTCCATGACGAGCTGGTCGACATGCTCGGCGCCGAGGGCGTCGCCATCGATCTCAATGCGCCCGCCCCCGTCGTCGTGATGATGGTCGGCCTGCAGGGCTCCGGCAAGACCACCACTTCGGCCAAGATCGCCAAGCGGCTGACCGAGCGTCAGAACAAGAAGGTCCTGATGGCCTCGCTCGACACGCGGCGTCCCGCCGCGCAGGAGCAGCTGCGCCAGCTCGGCGAGCAGGTCAAGGTTGCGACGCTGCCGATCATATCAGGCCAGAACCCGGTCGACATCGCCAGGCGCGCCGTGCAGGCGGCCAAGCTCGGCGGCCATGACGTCGTCATCCTCGACACTGCCGGCCGCACCCATATCGACGAGCCGCTGATGGTCGAGATGGCCGACATCAAGAAGGTGTCGAACCCGCACGAAATCCTGTTGGTCGCGGACTCGCTGACCGGCCAGGACGCCGTCAACCTGGCGAAGAGCTTCGACGAGCGCGTCGGCATCACCGGCCTGGTGCTGACCCGCATGGACGGCGACGGCCGTGGCGGTGCGGCCCTTTCGATGCGCGCCGTCACCGGCAAGCCGATCAAGCTGATCGGCACCGGCGAGAAGATGGACGGGCTGGAGGAATTCCACCCCAAGCGCATCGCCGACCGCATCCTGGGCATGGGCGACATCGTCAGCCTCGTCGAGAAGGCCGCCGAAAACATCGACGCCGAGCAGGCGGCGGCGATGGCCAGGAAGATGCAGTCGGGCAAGTTCGACCTGAACGATCTGGCCCAGCAGCTTCAGCAGATGTCCAAGATGGGCGGCATGGGCGGCATCATGGGTATGATGCCCGGCATGGGCAAGATGAAGGACCAGATGGCCGCCGCCGGCCTCGACGACAAGATGTTCGGCCGTCAGCTCGCCATCATCTCCTCGATGACCAAGGCCGAGCGCGCCAACCCCGATATTCTCAAGCACTCGCGCAAGAAGCGCATCGCGGCCGGCTCCGGCACCGACGCGGCCGAGATCAACAAGCTCCTGAAGATGCATCGCGGCATGGCCGACATGATGAAGGCGATGGGCGGCAAGGGCAAAGGCGGCGGCCTGATGCGCGGCATGATGGGCGGTCTTGCCTCCAAGATGGGACTTGGTGGTTTGGGGGGCGGCATGATGCCCGGTGGAATGGGCGGCATGCCCGACCTGTCGAAGATGGATCCCAAGCAGCTCGAAGCGTTGCAGAAGCAGGCGCAGGCCGCCGGCCTCGGCGGCATGAAGGGCTTGCCTGGCGGCCTTCCCGGCGGCGGCCTCCCCGGCCTGCCTGGCGGCATGAAGCTTCCGGGCCTCGGCGGCGGGCTGCCGGGCCTTGGCAAGAAGAAGTGAGGGGCGCGCTGTGAACGAGGAAAAAGACATGGCGGACGCCCGCATTGTCCTGGCCGGCTACCGCGCCTCGATCGACAACATCGATGCCGCGCTCATCCATATGCTGGCCGAGCGCTTCCGCTGCACCAAGGCGGTCGGCGTCCTGAAGGCCGAGCATGGCCTGCCGCCGGCCGATCCGGCACGCGAGCAGCAGCAGATCGCCCGTCTGCGCCAGCTGGCCAAGGACGCGCATCTCGATCCGGATTTCGCCGAGAAATTCCTCAACTTCGTCGTCCGCGAAGTGATCCGGCACCACGAACAGATCGCCGCTGCCAACGGCGTGACGAAAACGGGTTGAGATCAACCCAAACTCATCAACGAAATCAGAGCTTTTAGGAGAAAAGAAATGGCACTGAAGATCAGACTGGCCCGTGCGGGCTCGAAGAAGCGTCCTTACTACCACGTCGTCGTCGCCGACGCCCGTTCGCCGCGCGACGGCCGTTTCATCGAGTCGCTCGGCTCCTGGAACCCGCTGCTGCCGAAGGACGGCGAGCGCGTCAAGGTTGACGCCGACCGGGTCAAGCACTGGCTGTCGCACGGCGCCCAGCCGACCGACCGCGTGCTGCGCTTCCTCGACGAGGCCGGCCTTGCCAAGCGCGACGCCCGCTCCAACCCGAAGAAGGCCGAGCCGGGCAAGAAGGCCCAGGAACGCGCGGCACTTCTGAAGAAGGCGCAGGACGACGCCGCTGCTGCCGTTGCGGCCGCAGCCGCCGCGCCGGCGGAAGAAGCCGCCACGGCGGAGTAATCGCTTCCCATCCCTTGCGGATACCAGAACGGCGGGCCTATGCCCGCCGTTTTGCTGTCTGCGGTCCAAGAGCGCTCAATAGCCGCTTGGGCAGCGGTCGATGTAGACCCGCCCATGGCGATCGCGGTACCGGCACTGGCCGCTTTCGCTGGCATGGCCGATCAGGGCGCCCGCCACGGCGCCGACGGCGCCACCGACCACCGCGCCCTGGACCGGATCGCCCGCGACAGCCGCGCCAACCGCGGCACCGCCAAGGCCGCCCACGGCCGCGCCTTTTTCCGTCTGCGAACATGCACCGAGCGCCGTCGCCAACACCAGAACAGTCAATATCTTCTTCATTTTAGCTCCTCTCACACGCGGGTCGCCGTCTCGCCGCCGAGTCCTTAACTCTCAGACGGCTAATTTGATCCGGGAAGAATGAAGATCGCTACAGTGCCCGCTGGATGGCGCTGAACATTCTCTCTCTCGACTATCGGCTGAGCGGGATCAGCGCGCGGACCCGGGGATCGCGCAGATAGAGGCCGCCCCACAGGATGATGCCGAGATAGACGCCGAACAGCGTGTGTGAGAACAGCGGGCTGCCGATGCGCACATGCGTGGCGATGGCGCCGCCCATATAGCCGGTGAGCAGGATCGCGCCGAGCACCGATGTGCGTGGCAGCGCGTAGAGCACGGTCGAGACCAGCCCTATGACGCCGAGCACGCGCGCGACATTGGCGTCAGCGGGCCAGCCGAGCTCGGACATCGTCTGTGTGACGATATCGAGCGGCGGCAGCTTGATGGCGCCGTCGAAGATCATGAACAGGACGATGACGCCGCTGAGCACGCGGCCGGTCCACAGGGCGCCCGAGGAGACAGGCGCGGTTTCGGAAATGCTCATTGGTCTTCCTCCGGTGGTTCGGGTCCCTTTTGATGGTCGAACCAAGGACGCGGGGTAGAGCGGCAATCCTACAGGGGGTCTGGATTCTTTTGATCCGTCCTCTGCCGGATCTAGGAAAAATAGAACTTCTCAGCCGGGATCATCTTCGGCGGCGTCTCGCCAAGCGCCTCGAACACCGAGATTTCGCAGACGCGGCACAGGCCGTCGAGGGCGAGGTCGTTGGCCTCGGTGCCGAAAGGATCCTCGATCTCTTCCGAAAGCCCGTCGAGACCGAAGAAGGTGTAGGCGATCAGCGCCGTGAACAGCGGCGTTGCCCAGCCGGTGGTCGAGATCAGGCCGATGGGCAGAAGCAGGCAGACGATGTAGGCCGTGCGATGCACAAGCAGCGTATAGGCGAAGGGCAAGGGCGTGCCGGCGATCCGCTCGCAGCCGGCCTGGATGGCGGTAATCGATGCCAGCCTCTCGTCCAGGATGCGGAAGCCGATCGCGTCGAGTTCACCGCCCCGGCGTTGGGCATTGGCGCGCCAGCCCATGCGCCTGACCATCTCGTCCGCCGGATTGGCAAAGTTTGCGGCCCGCTCCGCCTCGGCATCGATGAAGGCGCCGGCGTCCTTCACGCTGTCGATCTTGCGTAATTGCCCGCGCAGGAAATGACAGAAGGCCAGCGCCTCCATCAGCAGCGCGCGCTGCTCGGCCCGGTCGGGAATGAGGCTGGTGGTGGCGCGGGCCAGATTGCGGATTTCGAAGACCAGCGCGCCCCACAGCTTGCGCGCCTCCCACCACCGGTCATAGGCGGCGTTGTTGCGGAACGAAAGGTAGATCGACAAGGTCACGCCCACCAGCCCGAAAGGCGCGATGCTGAAGACGCCGAGATCGAGATGGAACTGGCGCGCGACGACAAGGATGACCCCGAATAAAGCGCGAAGCCAAGGATCTGCGGCAGGATGCGCGGCACCACGGAGCCGCGCATGACGAAGAACAGCTGCAGGAAGGTGGGGCGCGGGCGAACGATCATCGAAGGGCCTTTCACGGACCGGCGTCGGCCCTCAGCTCCTCTATTGTGCGATCGGACAGATGCGCAAGCTCAGCCGCCAGCGACATCGCCATGTCGTGCCCGCCGTGTGCGGACTATCGGCATCCGGCAGTTGCGGATATTGAGGAAATTGCAGGGCCGCCCCCAGTACAGGCAAGAAAAATGACCGGCGAGACCGATCTGAAAAAGCTGCTGGCATCGATGACGCCGGAATTGCTCGATGGCACCTATGTCTTCGCGACGCTGGCGCCCGGCGTTCTCCAGCCGGAAGGCCTCGATCCGGTCATGATATTTCGCGAGCGCGAGGGCACGACGCTGATTGTAACTGAGGATGCGGCGAGTGCCGCAGGGCTGGCCGCTTCATTCCGCTGCCGGATGATCACGCTGAACATCCACTCATCGCTGGAAGCAGTCGGCTTCCTCGCCGCCATCACCGCGCGGCTCGCCGGGGCCGGCATGGGCGTCAATCCGGTCTCGGGCTTTTATCACGACCACCTGTTCGTTCCGGCTGACCGGGCGCAGGAGGGATTGGGGTTGCTGCACCAGTTGGCCAGGGACAGCGCAGGCTGAAATCAACACCTGCGAACACAGAGAATGTCAGGCAGGCCTTCCTCGTTGGTCGTGCCGTCGCCGAACGCTTCGGCACGAAACCCGTGGCGCTCGTAGAAACGCCGGGCGCCGGTATTGGCCTGGAAGCAATGGAGTTTCACGACCGGCAAAGTAGCGGTCGCGTCGATCAGCAACCGGCTGCCTATGCCTTGCCCGGTCCAGGCCGGGTCGAGGTAGAGTTGTTCCACCCAATCGCCACTGACGGCAATAAAGCCGACAATCTCGCTGCCGGCTTCGGCGACCGTCGCCTGCTGCCGTGGCAGCAGGATGTCGCGGATGAAGGCAAGATCCTCAGCCGGCGTGTGGATGACCGGCATCCAGTCGAACGAGTTGAGCGCCGCCCGCATCACCTTGGCGATGGCGATAGCATCCGAACCGGTGGCGGGGCGCAGAGTGATTTTGGTGCGATCGCTCATAGGTCGGCGCTGCCCCTCATCCGCCCTTCGGGCACCTTCTCCCCGTATAGTGACGGGGAGAAGAAACCAACGGCCGAAGGCCGAGCCCGCGACGGCGGGCCGCCGGTTGTCCGGCGCCCCCGCGGAGGGCCCGCCGCGGCAGCGGCGATACGGCCCGTGAGCGCTAATTGAACAGCCGTCAGGCCGCCTTCTGCTTCGGCTGGATCAGGCCGCGCTCGATCAGCAACTCTGCGATCTGCACGGCGTTGAGCGCCGCGCCCTTGCGCAGATTGTCGGAGACAACCCACATCGACAGCCCGTTGTCGACGGTCGAATCCTCACGGATGCGCGAGATGAAGGTGGCGTCCTCGCCGGCCGATTCGAGCGGCGTGATGTAGCCGCCGTCCTCGCGCTTGTCCAAAACCTGGCAGCCGGGCGCATCGCGCAGGATGTCGCGTGCCTCGTCGGCGGTGATCGGCTTTTCGAATTCGATGTTGACCGCTTCCGAATGCCCGATGAACACCGGCACGCGCACGCAGGTCGCCGTCAGCTTGATCTTGGGATCGAGCATCTTCTTGGTCTCGGCCACCATCTTCCACTCTTCCTTGGTGAAACCGTCGTCGAGGAAGACGTCGATATGCGGAATGACGTTGAAGGCGATGCGCTTGGTGAACTTCTTGACGTCCACCTGATCGGCGACGAACACGGCACGCGTTTGCGTGAACAGCTCGTCCATGCCTTCCTTGCCGGCGCCTGACACCGACTGGTAGGTGGCGACGACGACGCGCTTGATGGTCGCGACATCATGCAGCGGCTTCAGCGCCACGACCAGCTGCGCCGTCGAGCAGTTCGGGTTGGCGATGATGTTCTTGCGCGTGAACAGCGAGATCGCGTCGGGATTCACTTCCGGCACGATGAGCGGCACGTCCTGGTCGTAGCGGAAGGCCGACGAATTATCGATGACCACGCAACCCTGCTTGCCGATCTTCGGCGACCATTCCTTGGAGACGTTGCCGCCGGCCGACATGATGCAGATGTCGGTTTCGGAAAAATCATACTGGTCGAGCGGCCTGACCTTCAGCGTGCGGTCGCCGAACGACACTTCCGTGCCCATGCTGCGCCGCGAGGCCAGCGCCACCACTTCGCTCACCGGAAAGCCGCGCTCTTCCAGTATGTTGAGCATTTCCCGGCCCACATTGCCCGTGGCGCCGACGACTGCAACCTTGAAACTCATCGAAATCTCCTGTCCCTCTCCGCTTGGTTTGTTGGAGAAAACCCGCCGGCCGATGCGGGTTCCGTCCCCCGGGCCGAACCCGGGAGAGGGTGGTTAGGCCAAGGGAATCACACCGTTTTGGTGGTGGTTTTGGTGGTTTTCCTGGCCAAGAATGGGGTCTTGCTGGAACGAGGCGACGCGCCGACGCGCCCGGCCCAATGGTTTACATCGTGGCTGGGGGTATCGAATGCAAGAGGAGCCATCGAGAGGCCGCGCATCGAAAAACGATCCCGTTCGAAGCGGGCTTTTACGCGGTTTGCGTAAAGAGTCAATTGCGACGCGGCGCGGTACCTCTTGCCCTGTACAAGAGCGGCGCCAGGAAGTACGAACGGCCAAGATTGTTTTGGCTGGCACTGCGCCAGGCCCGGTATGTGCTCCATGATGAGCGCGGAACCCTGAATTCCGAAAGAACGAGATGTCCAACTTCGAAGGTATCGTTCCTGCGCTGGCACAAGCGCTGGAAGAACGCGGCTATGCCGAGCTGACGCCGGTGCAAAAGGCGGTGCTGGAGCTCGGCCAGGCCGACGCATTGGTGTCGGCGCAGACCGGCTCGGGCAAGACCGTGGCCTTCGGCCTCGCCATGGCGCCGACGCTTCTCGACGGCGCCGAACGCTTTTCCGGTGCCGCCGCGCCACTGGCATTGGCAGTAGCGCCGACGCGCGAGCTGGCGCTGCAGGTGACGCGCGAACTGGAATGGCTCTACGCGCTGACCGGAGCCACGGTGGCGTCCTGCGTCGGCGGCATGGACATGCGCACCGAGCGGCGGGCGCTGGAGCGCGGCGCCCACATCGTCGTCGGCACGCCTGGCCGCCTGCGCGACCACATCACCCGCAATTCGCTCGACATGTCGGAATTGAAGGCCGTTGTGCTCGACGAGGCCGACGAGATGCTCGACCTTGGCTTCCGCGAGGATCTCGAATTCATCCTCGACGCCGCGCCCACCGATCGCCGCACGCTGATGTTCTCGGCCACCGTGCCGCGCTCGATCGCCACACTCGCCCAGGGCTATCAGCGCGATGCCGTGCGCATCTCGGCCGCCGGCGAGGAGAAGCAGCACCTCGACATCGAATACCGGGCGCTCAACGTCGCACAGGCCGATCGCGAGAACGCCATCATCAACGTGCTGCGCTATTACGAAGCCAAGAACGCGCTGGTGTTCTGCAACACGCGCGCCGCCGTCAACCATCTCACCGCGCGCTTCAACAACCGCAATTTCTCCGTCGTCGCGCTTTCGGGCGAGCTTAGCCAGAACGAGCGCAGCCACGCACTGCAGGCGATGCGCGACGGCCGCGCCAAAGTCTGCATCGCCACCGATGTCGCGGCGCGCGGCATCGACCTGCCCAATCTCGAACTGGTGATCCATGCCGACCTGCCGACCAATCCCGAAACGCTGCTGCACCGCAGCGGCCGAACCGGGCGCGCCGGGCGCAAGGGCGTCAGCGCGCTGATCGTGCCTAACAGTGCCCGCAGGCGCACCGAACGGCTGCTGCAGAGCGCCAAGCTGACGGCGACATGGGCAAGCCCGCCCTCGGCCGACGACGTGATGCGGCGCGACGACGAGCGCATCCTGGCCGATCCGGCCTTCGACGAACCGGTGAAGGAGGACGAGCGCGCTTTCATCGACGCGCTTCTCGCCAGGCACGGCGCCGAGCAGGTGGCGGCCGCTTTCGTGCGCCAGTGCCGTTCCAGCCGCTCGGCGCCCGAGGATCTCATGGATGTCGCGCCGTTCACGCCTTCGCGTGACAGCCAGGCGGGCGAAAAATTCGCCCGCCGCGACGAGGCGCCCAGCCGCCGTGATGATTTCGGCGCCAGCGTCTGGTTTTCGCTGTCGGTCGGTCGCCGGCAGAATGCCGAGCCGCGCTGGCTGATCCCGATGCTGTGCCGCGCCGGCAGCATCTCCAAGCGCGAGATCGGCGCCATCAAGATGCAGCCGGAGGAAACCTTCGTGCAGATCGCCGCCGACTGGGCCGACCGCTTTCTCGCCGCGATCGGTCCGGACCGCAAAGTGCAGGGCAACATCGCGGTCAAGCGGCTCGAGGGCACGCCGGACCTGTCGCGGGCCGGCTATCAGCCGCCAAGCCCGGACAAGAAACCGCATCGCGGCAAGGCGCCGTTCGACCCGAGCGCACCGAAGCGCAAATTCGAGAAGCGTGCACCGGCTTCAGCCGATCAGCGCCCGGCGGCCGCGCATGAGGCAAAGCCGTGGGCGAAAAAACCGGGCAACCCGAAATTCGAAAATGCCGGCGCGCCGAAGCACAAGAAGACGAAGAAACGCCCTTCATAGGACAGGGCTGCCAGATCAGGGCGGTTGGTGGTCGGCGCGCTGCCTGCACGCGCTTTCCTTCAGGCCGGCCTTGATGGCGGCCCAACTCGCCGACGCCGGTGTCGGCCGGTGCTGCTTTGCGATGCGCTCCGCCAGCGAGGATCGCCAGGCGTGATCGTCCGCCATCCTGCGGATCGCGGCGCACCAGCCGGCCTGATCGTTGGAATCGATCGCCGGCATCAGCCCGCCGCTCGCCTCGATCAGCGACGGCGCAGTCGCAGTTTTGCGTGCATGTTGCAATTGTGGACAACCTGTAGTAGCAGTCGGCGTCAGGCGCACGGTGAGCGTGAACTATTTCAATTTCGATGGACGCGCCCGTCGCAAGGAATTCTGGGCCTTTTGGCTATGCTTTAATGTCGTGTTGGCGGCGCTTCTTGGCTTCGGGATATTCGTCAATCTGGCCATCAACGGCTTCGGCATCAATGCAGGCAAGAGCTCGATAGGATACCTGCCCGCCCTTATCTTCATGGCGGTATTCGGCCTGTCATGGATTGCGCTGACAGTGCGGCGTCTGCACGACGTCGGTCTGAGCGGCTGGCTTGTCTTGCCCTGTTTCATCCCGGTCATCGGCGGGGTGGCCTTGCTGGTGTTGGGACTCGCGCCCTCTCAGGTCGGTGAAAACACGTGGGGGCCGGTGCCGGCAGGGGTCGAGGTTTAGAGGCCAGCCCCAAAAGGACGAGAATGGTTCTCGGCCGAGAAACAAGGGATAACTCATAGCTGATCCGCCGTTCAGAGTCGGAGTTGAAGATTCCGCTTGCATTATAGTCCGTGCACAGATAACCTGTGCACAGATCGAATCATCGATCGGACAGGACGCGGATGGAGGCAAGATTATGTGGAGCAATGAGTACACCGCGATTTCGCCGCTACCGGCTCGCGCTATCTGGAACGCGCTCAAGGCATTGCATGAAGGCCGCCTGACCTATGAAGGGTCGGATACCTTCGTGCTGCACGGGCCATTCGCCAAGGGCACCCGTGTCTCGGTGACCCCGGTGGGCCAGGACACCTTCGAATCCACCATTGTCGATCTCGTGGAAAACGTCACCTATGCCGACCAGACCTCGTTCGGCGATTCGACGCTGCTGTTCCGGCATACGCTGGTGCCGGTCGAAGGCGGCACGCAGGTGACCCATAGGCTCGAAATCTCGGGCCCGGCCGCCGAGGTCGGCCCGGAGCTCGGGCCGCAGATCAGCGGCGATTTCGACACCTCGATGGCCAGGCTGTTTGAAGAGGCGAAGGCGTTGGCGAACCGTGGCTGAACTCGACACGCGCTTCAAGGGCGGTCCATCGGAGAGCCCGGGATTGTTGCTCTGGCGAACCACCATGCGCTGGCAGCGCGTCATGACGGCGGCGCTGGCGCCGCTCGACCTGACGCACGTCCAGTTCGTGCTGCTGGCCTCGGCCATGTGGCTCGGCCGCGATGGCGAGCCGCCCAACCAGGTGCAACTCGCAGCCCAGGCGGGGACAGAAGTGAAGATGACGTCGGATGTCGTTGCCAGGCTCGAGGCCAAGGGATTGATCGCACGCGAGGCGGACCCCAAGGATTCCCGCGCCAAGGTGATCCGCGTCACTCCAACCGGAGCGGCGGCGGCACAGCGCGCTATCGTCGCCGTAGAGGCCGCCGACGCGGCCTTTTTCGAAGCGGTGGACGAGGCACGGCTCGTCGGCCTGCTGCAGCGGCTGGCCGGCGAGATCCGCTGAGGCTGAAGCCTTCGGCTAGGGCAATTCCAGGAAAAGTGTGAACGGTTTTCCGTCCGGAATTGCGTCAAAACAAGGAGTTAGAGCAGATTGCCGTTTCTGTGAAACGGTGAACTGCTCTAAGCCAGGAACTTGGCGATGATGGCCTCGCCCATCTCGACCGTGCCGACGTCGGTCATACCTTCGGACATGATGTCCTTCGTCCGCAGACCGGCATCGAGCACGGCGGCGATCGCAGCTTCGAGACGATCGGCCTCCTCGACCATGCCGAAGGAATAGCGCAGGCCCATGGCGAAGGACGCGATCATGGCGATCGGGTTGGCGACGCCCTTGCCGGCGATATCGGGGGCCGAGCCGTGCACCGGCTCATAGAGCGCCTTGCGCTTCTTGGTCCTGGCATCCGGCGCGCCCAGCGAGGCCGACGGCAGCATGCCGATCGAGCCGGTCAGCATGGCGGCGATGTCGGACAGCATATCGCCGAACAGATTGTCGGTGACGATGACGTCGAACTGCTTTGGCCAGCGCACCAGCTGCATGCCGCCGGCATCGGCCAGCATGTGGTCGAGCTTGACGTCGGAATAGCGCGCCTTGTGGGTCTGGGTGACGACCTCGTTCCACAGCACGCCCGACTTCATGACGTTGCGCTTTTCCATCGACGTGACGTGGTTCTTGCGGGTGCGCGCCAGCTCGAAGGCGACGCCCGAAATGCGCTCGATCTCGAACGTATCGTAGACCTGCGTGTCGATGCCGCGCTTCTGGCCGTTGCCGAGATCGATGATCTGCTTGGGCTCGCCGAAATAGACGCCACCGGTCAGCTCGCGCACGATGAGGATGTCGAGGCCTTCGACCACCTCCTGCTTGAGCGAGGACGATGCGGCGAGCGCCGGGTAGCAGATGGCGGGGCGCAGATTGGCGAACAGCTCCATGTCCTTGCGCAGCCGCAGCAGGCCGGCTTCGGGGCGCACCTCGTAAGGCACCGCATCCCACTTCGGCCCGCCGACCGCGCCGAACAGAACGGCGTCCGCTGCCATCGCCTTTTCCATGTCGGCATCAGAAATCGCCGCGCCATGCGCGTCGTAGGCGCAGCCGCCGACTAGGCCCTCGTCGGTGACGAAGCCGCTGCCGAGCTTTTCGTTCATGGCTGCGATCAGTTTCTTGACCTCGGCCATGGCCTCGGGGCCGATGCCGTCGCCGGGGAGCAGGAAAAGATGCTTCGTTGCCATGAAAACCGTCCCAGAAAGATTTGAACCGGCGCTTTGCTAAACGCCAAGCGGGCTCTGCGCAAGCCGTAACGGGCAGGTAGAACGCCGCGATGCGAACCAGGGCACCGTCGGTGATCCTTCGCCCCCCTCTGCCCGGCAGGGCAGAGGGGGGCGCTGTCCCGCCGGCGTTTCGCAAGAACTCGTGGCCGCCTACCGATGCGAAAGGATATTCACCAGCCTGCCGAATGGATCGCGCACATAGAAACGCCGCACGCCCCAGGGCTCGTCGGCCGGGCCGTATTCGATGACAAAACCAGCCTTCTTCATGTCGGCAAGCGCGGCGTCCACATCGTCCACCTCGATCGACAGGTCCGGCACCGGCGTGCCGGATCCGCCTTGCGCCATGAAGCTCACCTGCACATGCATCCGCTCCTCGGAGCCGTAGGTGGCGATCCAGCCCATGTCCATGAGCAGATCGAGGCCGAGCACGTCATGATAGAAGCGCTTCGCCGCCGCGATATCCGTTGTGGCGATATTGGTTACGATGCGCCGGACCGCCATTGCTCCGGCCCCTATGCCGTTCGCCGCAGCGCCGTCACCTCGATCTCGATCTTCATTTCCGGCTTGTTGAGCTGGCAGACGATCATCGTCGCCGCCGGCTTGATGTCGCCGAAGGTCTTGCCCAGAATGGGGAAGACCACGTCCACGAACGCCTGGTCGGTGATGTAGTAATGCGCCCGCACCACATCAGCCATGTCGAAGCCGCCGTCCTTCAGCGCCTTGCCGATCGTCGCCAGGCAGTTGCGCGTCTGCGCCTCGACCGTTTCCGGCATGGTCATGCTGGCATAGTCGTAGCCGGTCGTCCCGGAGACGAAGCACCAGTCGCCCTGCACCACGGCACGCGAATAGCCGGCGGTCTTTTCGAAAGGCGAACCGGTGGAGATGAGTTTACGCATGGGGGACTCCGCAGGATTATTCAGGTCATTTTGCAGGCAAGAGGCCGAGCCGGCCATGGGCCAAGCCGGTCGGACTGTTGTCACCATGTGGCGATATGCAACCTCGGAGATTGGCCAGAGCATCCCCCGCATCGTCATCCTGTGGCGAAGCAAGGAGCGAAGCGACGCAGCGTAGACCATAGGATCCATGCCGTGACATCAAGGCGTTGCCGCCGTTCAGAATTCTACCCCGCTGCGCCCTGTGATCGCGATCACGGCATGGATCCTCGGGTCAAGCCCGAGGATGACGTCGAAAATCTAATTCGGCGAGCCCAGCGCTTTGTCCAGCGCTTCCTTCACGTCGGCAGGCCATGTCGTCACCGCTGGCCATGCGTTCGGCTGGCCATTGTCGCCGCGGCGGGCGAAGTAGAGCTTGTGCTTGGCTGGGTCGACCGCCATGAAGCCGTCATTGCCGCCGCAATCATGCGGTACGCAGCCACTGGCGTAGAAGACGCCCGAAGCGGTCTTTTCCGTGCCGCCACTGACCAGCAGGCTAGTCGCCATGTCGGACATATCCTTACCCAGCAGCTTTTCGGCTTCCTTGTAGACGGCCTCATTGTGGAAGGCGTCGATGATGTTGTCGTATTTCGACGGGTCGATATCCTTCCAGTCGGTGCCGGGCTCCGGCATGTAGGTCAGGTTGCCCGATGTGGTCAGCCCTGATGTCGGCGACCACTGCAGCGCCGGCTTCTCATCCCCTGGCAACAGGTAGGGAACAAAATAGATGGCGTTGTCGGAGACAGCTGCCGGCGGCGCGCCGCATTGGTCCTGCTCGACCGTTGTGGTCTGGATTTCACCGTCTTTCGGCTTCCAGACGATGACCTTGGCAGGGCCGCATTGATTGCCGCCATCGCCGACATCCACCAACGCGACATTGACATCGCCGATCTTGACGATCTTGTCGAAGAAGACGTCGTAGTTGCTGGCGAGCTCCTTGCCGTCGAAAGCCAGCACCTTCTCGCCATACTGTTCTTTCTGGGTGATGGTCAGTTGGCCGCCCTCGAACGGCACCGGCGCCTGCTTGTCGTCGTCGGTAGCGTCGGCGGCGTTCGTTCCCTGGCCGGCGGCCGGCTGATCCGTTGCCGGCGCCGGCTGCGCGGCGGGCGTCTGTGTTTGCGCGAACAGGCTGCTGGCCGACGCCAGCAACAACGCCAGGCCGCAAGTGCCGGCAAGAAGCGAACGTGTCATGACTGTCCCTCCCTTCAGTCGCCGCGAACCTGGCCTGCGAGGCCGGGCTATCCGTTCCGGACGATGCCGCTCAGGCCCAGGGGCGCTGTTCGGCGTTGCGCTTCTCGAACGAGGCGATGGCGCCGGCCTTCTCCATGGTCAGGCCGATGTCGTCGAGGCCGTTGAGCATGCAGTGCCGCTTGAACTCGTCGAGGTCGAACTTGACCACGCCGCCATCCGGACCCCGGATTTCCTTGGCTTCGAGGTCGACCGACAGGGTGGCGTTGGAGCCGCGCGAGGCGTCGTCCATCAGCTTCTCCAGGTCCTCGGGGCTGACGGTGATCGGCAGCACGCCGTTCTTGAAGCAGTTGTTGTAGAAGATGTCGGCGAACGAGGTCGAGATGACGCAACGGATGCCGAAATCGAGCAGCGCCCACGGCGCGTGCTCGCGGCTCGAGCCGCAACCGAAATTGTCGCCGGCGACGAGGATCTGCGCCTTGCGGTAGGCCGGCTTGTTGAGCACGAAATCCGGGTTTTCCGAACCGTCGTCATTGTAACGCATTTCGGCGAACAGGCCGGTGCCAAGCCCGGTGCGCTTGATCGTCTTGAGATAATCCTTGGGGATGATCATGTCGGTGTCGACATTGACGATCGGCATGGGAGCGGCGACGCCGGTGAGCTTGGTGAATTTTTCCATGGCTTTGGCCCGTGTTTTCGTTGCGGGGATTTTGCTGGGGCCCGGTTTACACAAAGCCGCGGGCAAATAAAAGGCAACTGTTTGTCCGCCGGCATCGGGCCGAGCAAAAACGGCTTCGAATCCATGCCACGATGGTGCACTCTGGCGCGATGTCGGAAAACCCCCAGGTCCTCTACGCCCGTGAAACTGGCCTCGGCGTTGCCGAATTCCGCCGCGTGCTGGTGGACTCCGGCTTGGGCGAGATCCGCCCCGTCGACGACGCCGACAGGCTGCAAGCGATGCTATCGGGCGCCAATCTGGTGCTCACCGCGCGTCTCGACATCGAAGGCAAGCCGCTGATCGGTGTTATCAGAGCCGTGACGGACTTTTCCTGGGTCTGCTACATCTCCGATCTCGCCGTCTCGCCAGCCGCGCAAGGGCTTGGCGTCGGCAAGGGCCTGATGGACGAGGCGCGGCGACAGCTCGGACCCTGCGTCGCCATCAGCCTGGTTTCCGTGCCCGACGCCGCCGGCTTCTACGAGCGCATCGGCATGAAACGCATGCCGGACGCCTTCTGGTTCTCCCGCGAACGCTGATTTTTCTCCTGTGACCGCATCTGGCCGGCAAAGACGCACGATCTTGCCGCTTGACATGCAACCAAATGGTTGCATATTAAAGCCATGAGCATGGATGCCGTCTTTCGCGCCCTGGCCGACCCAACACGCCGGCAATTGCTTGACAGCCTCCATGCCAGGAACGGGCAGACGCTGAACGCGCTGTGCGCGGAGATGGACATGACACGCCAGGCGGTGACCAAGCATCTGACGGTCCTTGAGGAGGCAAACCTCGTCACCACCATCCGCAAGGGTCGTGAGAAGGAGCATTACCTCAACCCGGTTCCGATCAACGAGATCGCCGAACGCTGGATCGGCAAATTCGAGCGGGGACGGCTGACCGCCCTCAGCGACTTGAAGAAACGCCTTGAAAGGGACGAACCATGAGCACCGCCTTCGTTTATGTGACCTACATCCGCACCACGCCCGAGAAGCTGTGGGAAGCGCTGACCGATCCGGAATTCAACCGGCAGTTCTTCCTCTGCTCCTATCAGGAGAGCGATTGGAAAGTGGGCTCCAGCTGGAAGCTGATCTTTCCCGACGGTCGCGTCGCCGACAGCGGCGAGATCCTCGAGATCGACCCGCCGCGGCGCCTCGTCATCAAATGGCGCAATGAATGGATGCCAGAGGTGAAGGAGGACGGCTACACGCGCTGCACCTTCACCATCGAGCAGGACGGCGAATTGATGAAGCTTGCCGTCACTCACGAGGCCGATGGGCCACACAGACTGATCGGCAATGTCGCCAAGGGGTGGCCGCTGGTGCTGGCGAGCCTCAAGAGCCTGCTCGAGACCGGCAAGGGTTTTGAGCGCCCGCCATCCAAGGCGTGAAGGATCATTTCACTGCCGAAACAAACTTGTTCGGAGGCTTCCATGATGCGCGTTCCCTCAGTGCAGAGCATGACCAATGGCGAAACGATCATGGCATCCGCCGAGATCGAAGCGTCTGCGGAACGCATCTTCCGCGCGCTGGTCAGCAGGGAGGTCGAGCAATGGTGGGGATCCGCCGGCACCTACCGGATGGTCGATTGGTCAGCCGACCTTCGCGTCGGCGGCCGCTGGACGGTTGTCGTCCGCAGGTCTGACGGCAGCGACCTGCCGGCCGGCGGCGAATTCCTGGAGATCGAAGCGCCGCGCCGGATCGTGCAGACGCGAGCTTACGCATGGGACCATCCCACGCTTGGCCGGCGGCAAACCACGGTCGCCTGGCTGCTGCAGCCTGTCGCCGCCGGCACGCGGCTCACCATTTGCCACGGCGGTTTCGCCGGCTTGGCGGAAGCCGCCGCCGAGCATGCCGATGGCTGGGCGCGGGTGCTCACCTGGCTGGCGGGATATTTTGACTCGCAAGGGCGTGCGGCTGCTTAAAATAGCGCGCGCCGCAGCGATACGGTTCTGCCTTGACCTTCACGTCAGTCGAGCCACATCACCAGGCATGACAAACCGCAGAACGTTCATAGGCACGGCGGGCTGGGGAATTTCCACGCCATACAAGGATGATTTCCCGCAGTCCGGTTCCCGTCTCGTGCGCTATGCCACGCGGCTGCCCATCGTCGAAATCGACACCTCCTTCTACAAGCCGCACCGTCGCGAGACCTATGAACGCTGGGCGCGTTCGGTGCCCGGGGATTTTCGCTTTGCCGTCAAGACACCCAAGGCCGTTACGCATGAGCGCCGCCTTGTCGGTTGCAACGATCCCCTGGAAAGCTTTCTCGAACAGGTCGAAGGTCTCGGCGAGAAATTGAGTGTGCTTCTGGTCCAGTTGCCGCCGAGCCTTCCGTTCGAGGCGGACATCGCGCAGGGTTTTTTTGACCTGCTGCGCAGCCGGACCGAGGTCAGGCTGACCTGCGAGCCGCGCCATCCCAGCTGGTTCGATGCCGAGGCGGAAGCGCTTCTGGCCGACCGCCGCATCGCGCGTGTCGCCGCCGACCCGGCCTCTGTGCCGGAAGCCGCGGTGCCTGGCGGATGGTCGGGCCTTGCCTATTTCCGCTGGCACGGCGTGCCGCGTGTCTATTATTCGGACTACGATGCCGAGAGCCTCGACCGGATCAGCCGGCAGATTGATGAAGCAGCCGCTTCCGGGGCGGAAGTCTGGTGTATTTTCGACAACACAGCCCAAGGGCATGCCCTTGGCAATGCCATCGCTGTCGACGAGATGATCTGTCCAGCGTCGCCATGCTAGAGCGAAGCAAGGAGCAAAGCGACGCGGCGCAGACCTCAGGATCCATGCCGCGACGTTGGAATTTCACGGCGGTGCAGAATTTTTACCGGCAATGCGCCCCGATCGGTGCGCCTTTTCATTCTGCGCCGTTGGAGCCCACGGCAACAGTCACGGCATGGATTCCAGGGTCTCCGCGACGTCGCTTCGCTCCTGCTCCGCCCTGGAATGACGAAGAACCTGAGACGTCTTGGCAAATCCCGAACATCGTCCCGTATTGCCTCAGATCACATTCAATTCCCGGAAGGGGCGCCCTTCGGCGACACGCTCGTATCCGAACGCCGAGCAATCGATCGTCCGGTAGCCGCCATGCACGATCAGCTCGGCCAGCGCCTTGCCGACCGCCGGCGCCTGCTGCAAGCCGTGGCCGGAAAAACCGTTGGCGAAGAGGAAATTCCGCACCTCAGGGTGCGGACCGATGACCGCGTTCTGGTCGAGCGTGTTATAGTCGTAGTGGCCGGCCCAGGCGCGGGTCGGCTTGATCGCCTCGAAGGCCGGGATGCGGGTCGCCAGCACCGGCCAGATCACCTCTTCGAACAGCGGCCAGTCGACCTCGAAATCGCCGGGATCGGCAGGGCCGTCGCCCTCTTCCGGTTCGGCGCCGCCGGTGAGATAGACCGAGCCTTCCGGCCTGACATAGATGCCGGAGGGATCGACCAGCAGCGGCATGTCGGCATATTTCTCGCGCGCCTCGAAGACGAAGACATTGCGCTTGCGCGGCTCGACCGGCAGCGCGAGCCCGGCAAGGGCGGCGACCTTGCCGGCATTCGGCCCGGCGGCGTTGACGACAATGCCGGCCTCCAGCGTCTCGCCATCGTCGAGGCTCACGCCGGTAACCTGATTGCCTTGCCGGACGATGCCGGTGACATCAGCCGTGATGAAATCGATTTTCTTGTCCCGCAGCGCCTTGCGAAACAGCATCAGCATCGCATGCGCGTCGAACCAGCCCTCGCCGGACCGGCCATAGGCGCCGGCGGTGATGCCTTCTGCCGACAGCCAGGGGAAACGACGCGTCAGCTGGCCGGCATCCTCGAAAAGGATATCGGCGCCTTCGGCGACCTGCGCCTCGTGGTTGGCCTTGAGGATCGGCAGTCCCGCCTCGCCGGCAAGGATGAGGTAGCCGCCTTCGCGGAAACCGATATCGGCATCGGAACCAAAAGCCTCCTTCAGCCGCCGGAACAGCTGCAGCGTGAATTGCGACAGGCGGATGTTTTCCGGAATCGAGAATTGCTGACGGATCGAGGCCATGGATAGCGTCGTCGCGGCATGGGAGAATTGCGGATCGCGTTCGATCAGCGCGATCGAGCCGGAAAACCCTTCCTCACGCAGATAGTAGGCGATCGAGGACCCGACGATGGCCCCGCCGATGATGACGATGTCGTAGCGCACGCTTTATGCCCTTTCCGAGTCGAGCCGCGATCGAGGAGCTAGGCGGCAGGCAAGACAATCTCGAAGCGCGTGCCGCGCTCGCTGTCAACCAGCCGGATCATACCATCATGCGCTTTCAGGAGGGCCAGCACGATGCCGAGCCCCATGCCGGTGCCACCGGACTCACGCCGCGTGGTGAAGAACGGCTCGAAGATGCGCGCCCGGTTGCTCGGTGAGATGCCGGCGCCGTCGTCGCCGACCAGCACCGTGGCCTTGCCGCCGGCGCTTGCGGCGATGATCGAAACCAGCGTCGCGCCGTGCCTTGCGGAATTGTCGATGAGATTGCCTAGCACGATTGCCGCGTTCTCGGCCGATATGCGCAAGGTCAGATCGCCGCCCGCCTCGACGCGAACCGCCAGCCTGGTGTCGACGGGAAGCAGCGCCAGCGCCGACCTGACCGAGGTGCTCTCGCCGCTGGGCGCGAGATTTTCGGCGCGCGCCAGGTCGAGCAGGCGCCGGACCAGCAGGTTGAGCCGCCCGGCATCGGTGACGATGTTGCCGGAGAAGCGCCGCCGCTCGTCATCGTCCATGGCCGAGCCGGAATCGCGCAGCAGCTCGGCCGCGCCCTGGATCGCCGTCAGCGGCGATTTGAGCTCGTGCGAGACATGGGTGGCGAAGGTCTGGATGCTGTCGGAGCGCGCCTGCAGCTTTTCCGCCATGTCGAGGAAAGCGGCGGAAAGCTCGGCCATTTCGTAGGTGCCGTGATGGTCGAGCGGCCGGATCGCGTCGCGCTCGCCGGCGGCGATCCGCTGGGTGCGGTCGATCAGCGCATAGATCGGTCGGCTGACGGTGCGCAGGAACACCAGGCCGATCAGCAGCGTGCCGCCGAGGATGGCGATGGCCGCCAACGTCACCTTGCCGCGCTCGCCGTAGAGATGCTTGACGATGTTGTTGGGCGTCCGCGAGACATAGACCACGCCGGCGACGTGGCCGTCGACGGCCACGGGCAAAGCGACGAAGACGCGCACCCTGGTGCCGCGGCTGACCGAATAGAGCGGCGGCGCCGGCTGGTCGGAAATGCGCAGCCGGAGCGCGCTGGCATAGCGGCCGTCAAGCGCGGCGCGCACCTCCTGGACCTCGGCCAGCGACTGCCCGACCTCGTCGCGCCCGGCGATGACGACACCTCGGGGATCGAGCAGCCGGAAGCCGGCCAGCGTGGTTTTCTGCGTGGCGTCGAGAATGCCGGACAGGCGCGTGCCGATCGCGGCGAAGGCGGGATCGGCGGTCGCTTGCACTGCCGCCGGCCGTGTCGGAAGCACATAATCCGAAGCGAGATCGAGGCGCGGCTCGACCGGCCGGTATGGCCCGTCGGAATTGGGGTCCCGGCTCGCGCTTCCACCAGCCTGCGGCATCGGCGCGCCGAGATTGTCCGGTAGAATGCCGGCGTCGCGCACCTCCTGCGCATAGATGGCGGCGATGGCAGCCCCTTGCGCGATCAGCTCCGCCTCGGTCTGGCGGATCAGCTGGTTTTCATAAAGGCGGAAGAAGAACAGGCCGACCAGCGGCAAGGCCATCACCAGGATCAGGATGGCAACGACGACGGTGGCAAGGCGCGGCCGCCATTTGCGGCCCATCCATTTGCGCGAAGCCGTCAGCCGCATCGGCCGAGCCGGAAGCCGACGCCGTGCACGGTCTCGATGACTTCGGGGCAACCCAACGCCGCCAGCTTGGCGCGGATGTTGCGGATATGGCTGTCGACGGTGCGGTCGGCGACATGGATCTTGCCGGCATAGGCACTGGCCATCACCGCGTCGCGGTCGAGCACATGCGTCGGCCGCGTCAGAAACCCTTTCAGGATCGAGAACTCGATGCCGGTCAGGGCGAGCGGCTTGCCGTCGAAGCTGGCGCTGTGACTGGCCGGCGCCAAGGCGAGCTTGCCATGGGCGAACTGCCTGTCGTCGACCGGTTCGGGCGCCGCCGGGCGGGCGCGGCGCAGGATGACGTTGACGCGGGCGACCAGCTCGCGTGGGCTGAACGGCTTTGTCACATAGTCGTCACCGCCCATTTCCAGGCCAAGGATGCGGTCTATTTCTTCGTCGCGCGCGGACAGGAACAGCACCGGCACATCGGAGGTGTGGCGCAGCCGCCGGCAGACCTCCAGCCCGTCCATTTCCGGCATGCCGATGTCGAGCACGACAAGGTCGGGCGGGCGCCGCTCGATCGCCTGCAGGGCGGCGGCGCCGTCTGAAACGGCAGCCGTCTTCATGCCGGCCTTTTCCAGCGCGAAGCATATCACTTCGCGGATATGCGGGTCGTCGTCGGCGACGAGGATGTGATGCGGCATGGATCAGCGTCCCGGCGGGGAAGGTTCGGAAACGGAGGGAATCACAGGCAAGGCCCTGCTGTCGAGATAGAAGAGCAGCCGCCAGTCGCGAAAGCTCCAGGCGCGCCAGTTTTCCAGGGCGGTGCGGTACCATCCCTCGTCGACGCCACGCAGTCTGGCAAGTTCGCGTGTAGCGCCGGCTCCAGGCGTCCTGCCCTGATGATCGAGGAAGCGATCGAGCGCCGGAAACGCGCCCGGACCGAGCGAGCCCAGATACCAGCCGTCGAGGGGGATGCCTTGTCCGGTCATTTCTTGGGAATGGTCGACATTGTAATTGGCGATCGTTGCCGCGAAATCGATGAAGCAGCAGGCATAAAGCGTCGCCGATAGCGTCAGAAGATTGGCGGACGAGAGCCATTCATTGGATTTTCCGAGCGCGATGCGGACGATGATCAGGGCAAGCCCGGCCGCCACCAGCCCCATCCAGACGAGGCCGCGATAGGCCAGCACGACGACGCCCAAGCGGCTGCCATGGCCCGGCGCGGCGGTGAACGGTGGCGTCACGGTCTGATCTTCCCGAGAACTTGCAGCCGGGCTGTCGGCGGGCGTTTGCGGATGAAAGGAATGAGGATCGCCGCAGGCCGCGCGCGTGGCGGGTCGACCAGCCACCAGCCATCGCTGCGCAGCCGGTAAGGCAGGGACCACGGGAGTTTGACTGGCTTATGCATGCCGCCTGTCTGGCAGGTCGGTCGGGAGGCGGCAGGGCGGATCCGAGGAGATTTTCGGCAATCGCGTGCAGTTTCCGTGCAGGACATATGGCGGCTTGCCTCGACCAGTCGCAACCGGCATAGATCGGATCATGACGACCAAACCCTATCGCCCGCGCCGCTCGGTGCTCTACGTCCCGGCCTCCAACGACAAGGCGCTGGCCAAGATCGAGCAGCTTTCCTGCGATGCTGTCATCATCGACCTTGAGGATGCCGTCGCCCCGGCCGACAAGACCGCCGCCCGCGACAGGCTGGCCGGTATTTTCGCCAACCATCCGGAGGCCGGCACCGGTGGCCGGCGCCGCGAGATGATCGTGCGCGTCAATGCGCTTTCCAGCGAATGGGGCACAGACGATCTGATGGCCATGGCGAAGGCGGAGCCGGATGGCATTCTGCTGCCCAAGGTCGACACGCCGCGCGACGTGCTCGAGGTCGGCGATGTGCTGGACGACAATTTCGCCCCCGACAGCGTGAAACTATGGGCGATGATCGAAACCCCCAAGGCCATGCTCAACCTCGGCGCCATCGCCGAGCTTGGCCGCGACCCCGGCTCGCGGCTGGCTTGTTTCGTTGCCGGAACGAATGATCTGATCAAGGACACCGGCGTGCTGGCGACGCCCGACCGCCGCTATCTCGTGCCATGGCTGATGCAGATGCTGCTGGCGGCGCGGGCCGGTGGCCTCGACATGCTTGACGGGGTGTTCAACGATTTTCGCGACGCGGAAACCTTCGCTCGGGAATGCGGGGAAGCAGCCGCCATGGGGTTCGACGGCAAGACGCTGATCCATCCGGCGCAGATCGAGGCGGCGAACCGCGCCTTTGCGCCATCCGCCGCGGCGATGGCCGAGGCCCGCGCGGTGAAGGACGCCTTCGCGCTTGCCGAAAATGCCGGCAAGGGCGTGATCGCGCTGGACGGCAGGATGATCGAGCGGCTGCATCTGGCGCAGGCCGAAAAACTGCTGGCGAAGGCCGCCGCCATCGGCGCATGATCCGGCTAAGCTGTTCACGACAGGACCTGAACTATGAAACTCTACCGCTTTCTGACTGCCCCGGACGACGCCAGCTTCTGCCACAAGGTGACGGCGGCGCTGAACAAGGGCTGGCACCTGTTCGGCTCGCCGACCTACGCCTATGACAAGAAAGCCAAGACGATGCGCTGCGGCCAGGCGGTGGTGAAGGATGTCGACGGCCAGGAATACGGCCCGGACACCAAGCTCAGCGATTGGTAGGAAAAGCCTGGGTCCCTCACTCTCCTCGTCATCCTAGGGCGGAGCAAGGAGCGCAGCGACGCGGCGCAGACCCTAGGATGACGAAAGCGTTGGTTACTCCGCAGCTTCCTCGATCCGCTCCATGTCATCGTCCGACAGGCCGAAATGGTGGCCGATCTCGTGGATCAGCACGTGGGTGACGATGTCGCCCAGCGTTTCCTCGTTTTCGGCCCAGTAGTCGAGCATGGCGCGGCGATAGAGCGTGATGCGATTCGGGCCTTCGCCGGTCTGCGGGTTCCAACGCTCGGCGATGCCGCGCCCCTCGAACAGGCCGAGCAGGTCGAACGGCGTTTCCAGCGACAAATCGTCCATAATCTCGTCGGTCGGGAACTCGGCGATCTGGATGACGATCTCGCCGGTCAGCTTGCGAAATTCCTCCGGCAGATGGGCGTAGGACTCCAGCGCCAGGAACTCCAATTCCTCCATCGAGGGCGAGAACTGGTCGTGCCAGGTGCGGGTCTTGTAGATGCGGGCCATGCTTTATCCTTTGATCCCGGCATATAGGCTTTCGCACCGGTAGAGGCAAATCGAGCGGCCGCCGCGCCCGCATCACGCGGATTGGAAGGAATAAATTCCTTCTGACTCTGCTTGACTCTTCCGGTCGCCTCTGGAATCTATGGGAACATAACAGGAACAATTGTGAGTGGAAGCTGACCGTCATGGCGATGAACGCCGTGGCGCGGGAGACTGTTTTTGCCCTGCGCCGCCAGATCGCGAAGATCGAGGGAACGCTGCCCGAGCGCCTTCAGGCGCCGGTCGCGGCGCCCCTTGGGGCTGACGCCAGCGCTGATGCCCCGTCCAACGCCGATCTCACCATCGTCCGGCGCGGCAAGGCCGCGGCGTTGCCGGATGCCTTTCTGCCCATTGGTGTCGAGCGCCTCGATGCCGCCCTGAGCGGCGGCCTGCCGAAAGCCGCGCTGAGTGAAATCCATGGCCTGGAAACCCGCGATGCCGGGGCTGTCGCCGGCTTCGCCCTATCGCTCACCAGCCTGATCCTCAAGCAGGCGCAAGGGCTGCCGGTGCTGTGGATCGGCACCACGGAAATCTTTCGCGAGGCGGGCTTTCCCTATGCCAGGGGGCTTCATGCCTCGTTCGGCATCGAGCCCGGGCAATTGCTGTTTTCCGAGGCGCCGAGGCTTCTCGATGCGCTGTGGGTCGCCGAGGAGGCCGCAAGGATGACGGCGCTCGCCGCCGTCATCCTCGAAATTCGCGGCAACCCGCAGCGGCTGGACCTGACCGCGACGCGCCGGCTGCATGCCAGGGCGATAAGTGCCGGCCGGCCGGTGTTCCTGCTGCGGCAGGCGGCCGAGCCCGAACCGACGGCGGCACCTGTTCGTCTGATCGTCTCGTCGGCGCCAGCCGTGCCGCGCGCCACGGTCGCCGGGCCGCTCGCCGGCTCGATCGGCCGCCCCGCCTTCACCATCACCATCGGCAAGAGCCGCACGGCCCTGCCTGGACAATTCACACTGGAGTGGAACCCCGATGAACGCGTATTCGACGAAAGATGGGGCGAAGAAAGACGGGTCCGGCAACACCGGACAGAGAATCCTGTCCCTGTGGTTTCCCTATCTCGCGGCCGAAAGGATCCTGCGGCAGCGTCTGGGGCGGTCCTGGCGTTCCCGCCCGTCGGATCACCCACCACTCGTGATCAGCCATCGCCAGGGGAACGCGCAGCGCATCTCGGCCCTCGACGAGCGGGCTGAGGCGCTGCACCTGAAGCGCGACATGGGGATTGCCGATGCGCGCGCCATGCATCCGTCGATCGACATCGTCGAAGCCGATCCGGAGGCCGATCGCCGCCTGCTCGAAGGCCTTGCCGACTGGTGCGACCGCTACACCCCGCTGGTGGCGCTGGACGGGGCGGACGGCCTGTTTCTCGACGTCACCGGCTGCACCCATCTGTTCGGCGGCGAACGCGCCATGCTGGATGACATCCTGTCGCGCTTCTTCCATCAGGGTTTCGATGTCCGCGCCGGCCTTGCCCCGACACCGGGGGCGGCCTGGGCGGCGGCACGGTTCTGCGGCGACCGCATCGTCGATGGCGGCGAGGAGGAAGCGCTGCTCGCGCCCTTGCCGCTCGCCGCATTGCGCATAGCGCCGGAAATCCGCGCCAGCCTGGAAAGTGTGGGCCTGCGCACGGCGGGCGCCGTCATGGCCGCGCCGCGCGCGCCGCTTGCCCGCCGCTTCGGCGCCTCGCTGCTCCTGCGGCTCGACCAGGCGCTTGGCCGCCTCGACGAGGCGGTCTCGCCGCGCCTGCCCGTCGCGCCGCTTTCGGTCGAACGGCATCTCGCCGAGCCGGTCACCCTGACCGAGGACATCGAACGGCTGGTGGGACTGCTGGCGACGACCCTGAAGGCCGATCTCGAGCGCCGTGGCGAGGGCGCTCGCTCGCTGGCCCTGCTGCTCTTCCGCGTCGACGGCGCCGTCAGCCGCATCGCCTTGGGCACCTCGCGGCCGCTGCGCGAACCCATGCTGATCCAGAAACTGTTCCATGAAAGGCTGGCCGCGCTCGAGCAGGACATCGATGCCGGCTATGGCTTCGACCTGGTGCGGCTTTCGGTACTGGCCGCCGCCGCTTTCGAGATGCCGCAGGCCGACCTGACGGGCGAAACGATCGACGACGGCGCCGATATCGCGCTGTTCGCCGACCGCATCCGCGCCCGGCTCGGCGAGGGTGCGATCCTGCGGCCCGTCGCTGTCGAAAGCCATCTGCCGGAACGCGCCGTCGCCATCATTCCTTTCACCGAAGCGCCGCGCCGGATCACGCCGCCGAAGAGACCGGACAGGATGCAGGCGCCGATGACCATCTTTCCGCCGGAACGGCCGATCCGCCTGTTCCGCGCGCCCGAGCCCATCGAGGTGCCGGCCACCGAAATGCCCGAGGGGCCGCCGCTGCATTTCCGCTGGCGCCGCGCACTCTACCGGGTGACGCGTGCCGAAGGGCCGGAACGCATCGCCGCCGAATGGTGGCGCGAAGCGCCAGGCGACGCAGCGGCATCGACACGCGACTATTTCCGCATCGAGGATGCCGACGGCCGCCGCTACTGGCTCTACCGGCAAGGCCTTTACGGCAGCGTCTCCCAGATCCCGCCGCGCTGGTTCATGCACGGGGTCTTCGCATGAACGCACTGACCGTCATCCCCTATGCCGAGTTCGGCATCCAGTCGAATTTCTCCTTCCTGCGCGGCGCCTCCAAGCCGGAGGAGCTGGTGGTCGCGGCCAAGCTCCTGGGCTTCCCGGCGATCGGGCTTGCCGACCGCAACACGGTGGCCGGCGTGGTGCGCGCCTGGCAGCAGGCCAAGGTCGAAAAGCTCTCCTATCACCCCGGCTGCCGGCTGGTCTTTGGCGACGGCACGCCCGACATTCTCGCCTATCCCAGGGACCGCACGGGCTGGGGGCATCTGTGCCGCATGCTCACCCAAGCCAATCTGCGCGACGAGACCGAAAAGGGCGCCACCCTTCTCCAGCGCGGCGACCTGCTCGCGTGGGGAGACCGGATGTCGCTGGCGGTCCTGCCAGATCTGGCGGCGGGCGGAGAAGACAGCCTCGCTTTGCTCCGCCAGCTCAAGGACCGCTTCGGCGGAGCCCTGCGCCTTGGCGTCTCGCCCTGTTATGCCGGCAATGACCGTTTCCGGATCGAGCAGGCGGCGGCGCTTGCCGAGGCTGCCGGCATCCCGCTGATGGCGACCAACGACGTCCTCTACCACACGGCCGAACGCCGCCCGCTGCAGGACGTGCTGACCGCGATCCGTCTCAACACGCCCGTCGCCGAAGTCGGGCTGCAACTCACCGCCAATGCCGAGCGCCACCTGAAGCCGCCGCTGGAAATGGCCCGCCTGTTCCGCAGGCATCCGCGGGCGCTGGCCGAGACGCTGCGGTTCGCGGAAGAACTCACCTTCTCGCTCAGCGACCTCCAGTACAATTACCCCGACGAGCCGACGGAATCGGGCCTTGGCCCGCAGGCCGAACTGGAAAGGCTGGCGCGGGAAGGTGCGGCCAGGCGCTTCCCCGGCGGTGTCCCCGCCAGCGTCATAAAACGCATCGAGGAAGAACTCGCCCTGATCGAGCGCCTGAACTACGCGCGCTACTTCCTGACCGTCCACGACATCATAAAATTCGCCCGTAGCCAGAACATCCTCTGCCAGGGACGCGGCTCCGCCGCCAATTCCATCATCTGCTTCTGCATCGGCATCACCGAGGTTGGCCCGGACAAGATCGACACACTCTTCGAGCGCTTCATTTCCGAGGAGCGCAACGAGCCGCCCGATATCGACGTCGACTTCGAGCATGAGCGGCGCGAAGAGGTCATGCAGTACATCTATTCGAAATACAGCGCCAAGCGCACCGCGCTCGCCGCCGCCGTCATCAGCTATCGCGGCCGCTCGGCACTGCGCGAAGTCTCCAAGGCGATGGGCCTGTCCGAGGATGTCAGGGCGTCCCTGTCCGGATCGATCTGGGGCTGGTCGACATCCGAGCTTGGCGAGAAGGAAGCCCGGGCCGGGGGGCTCGACCGCAGCGATCCCGTATCGCGGCATGTGCTGGAGCGCGCCAACGAGATCATGGGCTTTCCCCGCCATCTCTCGCAGCATGTCGGCGGCTTCGTCATCACCAGGGACCGGCTCGACGAGATCGTCCCCATCATCAAGACGGCGATGGACGAGCGCAAGATGGTCGAATGGGACAAGGACGACCTCGACGCGGTGAAGATCCTCAAAGTCGATATTCTGGCGCTGGGCATGCTGACCTGCCTGCAGCGTGCCTTCACTTTGCTTGAGACTCATTACGGTGTCAGGGACGAGTTCGACAGGCCATTGACCCTGGATACGATCGCCAAGGAGGATCCCCGCGTCTACGACATGATCTGCCGTGCCGATACGCTCGGCGTCTTCCAGATCGAATCGCGCGCTCAGATGTCGATGCTGCCACGACTGAGGCCGCGCGAATTCTACGACCTTGTCATCGAAGTGGCGATCGTGCGGCCCGGCCCGATCCAGGGCGACATGGTCCATCCCTATCTGCGCCGTCGGCAGGAGAAGGAAAAACCCGAGTATCCCAAGCCGGAACTGAAAGAGATCCTCGGCAAGACACTCGGCGTGCCGTTGTTCCAGGAGCAGGCGATGAAGATCGCCATCGTCGCCGGTGGCTTCAAGCCAGGCAAGGCCGACGAACTGCGCCGCGCCATGGCCACTTTCAAGCGCACCGGCACCATCGGCAACTATCGCCAGCAGATGATCGACGGCATGACGGGCAGGGGCTACGAAAAGGAGTTCGCCGAGCGCTGCTTCAAGCAGATCGAGGGTTTTGGCGAATATGGCTTTCCCGAAAGCCATGCCGCCTCCTTTGCGCTCCTCGTCTATGCCTCATGCTGGTTCAAGACCTTCTATCCCGACGTATTCTGCGCCGCGATCCTGAACTCGCAACCGATGGGCTTCTACCAGCCGGCGCAGCTGGTGCGCGACGCGCGCGACCACGGCGTCGAGATCCGCGAGGTCGACGTCAATTATTCCGTCTGGGACTGCACCCTGGAAAAAGCACCTTTCGATCCGGCCCGCATCCTGCCGCGCCATGCCGAAATGCGCGGTGTCGTCCAGACGGATCATGCGGTGCGGCTCGGCTTCCGGCAGATCAAGGGACTTTCCCAGGAACGCATGGAAGCTTTCGTCGCGCGGCGCGGTGCAGGCTACGAAACCGTCCGGGACGTCTGGCTGCGCTCCGGCCTCGATGTCGGCGAGATCGAGAGGCTGGCGCAGGCCGATGCCTTCCGTTCGCTCGGCCTCGACCGCCGTGCCGCACTTTGGGAGGTGCGTGCGCTCGACGGCAAGAGTGCGGCCGAAAAGCTGCCGCTGTTCGACCAGCCGGCGTTGCGCCTGCGCGAGCTGGAACCCGAGACGAAGCTGCCCAAAATGCCGCTCGGCGAGCATGTCATCCATGATTACCGCTCGCTCGGCCTGTCCCTGAAGGCGCATCCGGTCGCTTTCCTGCGCGAGCGGCTCGACCGGGCCGGCATCATCCCCAACGCCAACCTGCCTTCCGTGCGCGACGGCAGGCGGGTTTCGGTTGCCGGTCTGGTGCTGGTGCGCCAGCGCCCCGGCAAGGGCAATGCGATCTTCCTGACGCTGGAAGACGACAAGGCTGTCGCCAATGTCATTTTCTGGGAGAGAACCTTTACCCGCTTCCGGCCTATCGTCATGGGCGCGCGGTTCGTGAAGGTCAGCGGGAAATTGCAGTCGGAATCCGGTGTCATCCATATCGTCGCGGAGAAGATCGAGGATCTGACACCCTGGCTGACCGTGCTGCTGGAGAAGGTCAGCGCGGCCGGCCCGCCTGCCACACGACACGCCTCCGGGGAAGGTCGGGATCGCACCAGCCAATCCGGACTAAGGAACGCGCCGGCCGATCAAAGTCTCGCAACGCTGTCGGAAGAAGCGGAAAGGGTCATGCCCAAAGGGCGTAATTTTCAATAGAGCCAGGGCAGGGGCATATGGATTCTTGCGAAGAGGACCCCACCCTAACCCTCCCCACAAGGGGAAGGGAATGCTGCCGCGCGCCTTTGCTTCCGCCTTGCCATCTAAAAACATGCTCAATTGCCCGGATCGGCGTCAACGGAGTCTCCCTCCCCCCTGTGGGGAGGGGTTAGGGGTGGGGGTACTCGTAAAGCAAAAGCCTGAGTCTCCCATATGCGATTGCCCTGCCCGCAACGGAGATTGGCCGTCATCACCGCTTTTAAAACCAGGCTGGACGGCGAAGCTGCCGATCTCCCCCCAAGTAGGGGAGATGCCCGGTAGGGCAGAGGTGGGCGCTGTCCCGCCAGCCTCCGGCAACACCTGCATCGCAGCGATGCGCGCCACTCAGCTCGGCCCGCTCAGCCGCGGCGGCGTTACGGGCAAAACGTCCTCCGCCGACAACGTCCGCGCTTCCGAGGGCAGCATGATCGGGATGCCGTCGCGTACCGGATAGGCGAGCTTGGCGACCCGCGAGACCAGTTCACCCCGCTCCGGATCCCAGGCCAGCGGCCCCTTGGTCAGCGGGCACGCCAGAAGCTCCAGCAGCTTCGGGTCGACACTGGCCTTCCTTCCGTCGCGTCCATCCGCCGCCATCACGGCCTCCCTCAACCAACTGCCGACCTGAGATGTGTTGGTATTCGGGTAATGCCGGCCTGCAAATAGCGGCATCACCTGAATATCGGCACATCTCATTGCAGGCTCGAGCCAAAATCCTCATTCTCGCGCGCCAGCGCCATTTCGGTGATGGCGATCAGCGTCTCCGCCCTTGTCTTCAGGTCAGCGGCCTCGAGTAGCGCCTGTTTCTCGGCCGGCCCGTAAGGCGCCATCATCGACAGGGCATTGACCAGCATGGCGTTTTCGGCACGGCTGACGCTTTCCCAGTCGGCTTCGAGATCATTGGCTTGCAGATAGGCGCGAAACGCCTTGAGCAGGGCCGGCCGATCGATCTCGTTCGCCGCCTGGTCGTCACCGAGATCGGCCAGGAACGGTGCCGGCTTGACCTGGCGGAACGGCGTCTTGACCGTCAGCTCCTGGCCGATGCGGAACCGGCACACGCCCTGCAGCGAGATCAGGTAGCGGCCATCACCGGTCTCGGAAAAGGCGATGATGCGGCCGGCGCAGCCGACATTGCACAGCTCCGGCTCGCCATCCTCACGCAGCGCGCCGTCGAGACTGGGCTGGATGATGCCGATGAGCCGCGAGCCGGCCACCGCCTGATCCACCATCTGCAGATAGCGTGGTTCGAAGATGTTGAGCGGCATGCGGCCGCCGGGCAGCAAGAGCGCTCCCTCGAGCGGAAAGATCGGGATCGCTGACGGCAGATCCTTGGCGAGCCGGTAATGCGCGTTTCCCGCTTGCACCTCATTCCTCCGATCGCTTCACCTAACGCATGTCGCCCAAAAATGACCTCGGTTTTGGGAGGACGACATGCATAAAAACAAAGACATAGTGCGTGTCCACGCCCGATCCGCCTTTGCCTGCCGGGATCACCGGCCCGCCGAAGCCAGCTTCCTAATCTGGCGCAGTCGGCGCCGCCCTCAAGCCCGTGCGACGAAACGGCCTCGGGTTCAGGAAAACAGCAGCGACGACAATTTGCGCCGGGCGGCCAGCGTCGCCTCGTCGGTCATGCCCCAGGCTTCGAAGAAACGCAGCAATTGCGCCTTGGCGCCGTCCTCGTTCCACGCGCGGTCGGCCTTGATGATGGCCAGGAGATTGTCCGCCGCCGCCGTGCGCTCGCCCCGGGCGTTCTGGATCATGGCCAGGTCGAAGCGCGCCTGATGGTCGTTGGGATTGTCGGCCAGCCGGCGCTCGAACTCGGCCGGGTTGCCCAGTTCCGCCGCCTGTGCGGCGAGCGTCATCTTGGCGCGCAGCGCGGCAAGCGCCGGCGCGTCCTTCTTGGCCTCGGGTGCGGTTGCCAGCAGCGCCTCGGCGCCTTCAACATCACCGGCCCCGAACAGGATCTCGCCCAGTCCGGCGATCGCCTCGATGGTCTCGGGCGCCTGCGCCAGGATGGCGTCGTAGATGTCGGCGGCGGCCTGCATATCGCCGGCGTCGCGCGCCTCGGTCGCCGCGGCAATCGCCTCGGCCACGGCCGGCGCGCCATTGCCCTTGCCGCCGACCTTGTCGATGAACTGGACGATCTGGCTTTCGGGGATGGCGCCCATGAAGCCGTCGACTGGCTGACCGTCCTTAAAGGCGATGACCGCCGGAATCGACTGGATGCCGAGCTGGCCGGCGATCGAGGGGTGATCATCGATGTTCATCTTGACCAGCTTGACCTTGCCGCCGGCCGCCTTGACCGCCTTTTCCAGCTGCGGGGTCAGCTGCTTGCAGGGCCCGCACCACGGCGCCCAGAAATCGACCAGCACCGGCTGGCGGCGCGATTCCTGGATGACGTCGGCCGCGAAGGCGGCGGTCGTTGTGTCCTTGATAATCTCGCCGGTTGCAGGGGCGGCCGCCGCCTCCCCAAACGCGGCGTTGGCGCGCGCGGGTTCGGTTCCGCCATACTGCACCGTGGTGGCATACTGGCCGCCATTGCTGCCGAATGACCCGCCAAACCGATTGTTGTCGCTCATCTCGTCACCCTTTCGGTCGCGCCGCCGGCCAGCGGGCAGGCGCAATGTCCTCAATTGGAAGTCGGTTTCGCCATCCATGTGGCGATCATGCCGAGACTTTCAAGATAGCAGCATCATGCCCGGTTGCCTCGACGAATCTGATGAGATCGGCCGCCGCGATCGATGTCGTCGCCTCATTGGTCAGCGGATGGGCGTTGATGACGGCATGGTCCATCAAATCCTTGTCGAGCACCAGCCTGACCTTGTTTGCCGTATCGTTGATGACGCCGAAGACGGTGACCGCGCCCGGCGTGACGCCGAGCAGCTCCATCAGCATCTCCGGCTTGCCGAAGGAAACACGGCTGGCGGCGCCGATCAATTGATGGATCTGCTTGAGATCGACAACCGCGTCCTCGCCGACGGTGACGAGGAAGAAATTATCCTTCTTGTCCTTCAGGAACAGGTTTTTCGTGTGCTCGCCGGTGATCTCGCCGCGCAGCGCCTGCGAATCGGCGACGGTATAGAGCGGCGGATGGCGTTTCGTCGAAACGGCGATGCCGAGTTCGGCGAGAAAGGCAAGAAGCTCGGTTTCGGTCTTCGGCATTGGGTTTCTTCTTCGGCTGGTTCCAGCCATGCCGTTTACGGCCAATGAGGCGCCCGACACAAGACCACCGCGCGTCAGGGCGCACAAATCGACCCTTTGCCGGCAAGTCTCGCTGGCGTCATCGCGTTACGTCAAAAAAGGCTGCGATTTCCCTGTTGCAATCGCCGCGCTCTTCAGCCATATAGGCCCGGCTTGCGGCCAAGGGCCGTGTGAGCGGGTGTAGCTCAGGGGTAGAGCACAACCTTGCCAAGGTTGGGGTCGAGCGTTCGAATCGCTTCACCCGCTCCAGTTTCCTCCCAGGGAATCAAGCATCGAAAAGCCGCGGTCCGCCGCGGCTTTTTCGTTTTCCGGGCGGTGCTTCAGGGTGATCCCAGCTCTGTCGGTCACATAAAATTACAGCTCGGAACGCTCGCGGCTCCGGCTCGTTAGGCCTGCATCCCAACCAATTCATGGAGACAATGATGCAGAATATTTCCGGCAAGCGCGTCGCTATCCTTGCGACCAATGGTTTCGAACAGTCCGAATTGGAAGTGCCGCTGAAGAAGCTGCGCGAAGCGGGCGCGGAGGTCGATGTCGTGTCGCTCGAAAGCGGCAAGATCAAAGGCTGGAGCCACAAGGACTGGGGCTGCGAGGTTCCCGTGGACAAGACCCTCGATCAGGCGCGCGCGGATGACTACGACGCGATCATCCTGCCCGGCGGAGTCATCAATCCCGACCTCCTGCGGGTCGAGACAAAGGCGCTGGACTTCATCAAGGCGTTCTGGTCGGCCAAGAAGGTCGTCGGCGCCATCTGCCACGCGCCTTGGCTGCTGGCGGAAACCGGTATCGCCAGGGGACGCCGGCTTACGTCCTATAAATCCATCAAGACCGACGTGATCAATGCGGGCGGCCTTTGGGAAGACACTAAAGTCGTCGCCGATCAGGGCCTTGTCACAAGTCGCAACCCCGGCGATCTCGACGCTTTCTGCGACAAGCTCGCCGAGGAGATCAGAGAGGGCCTGCACGAGGACAGAGCCGCGGCATAGATCGATGCACCTCGCCCACAATGTGTCCTCGGCAACGACATACGACAGCACTCAAGCTCGTCGCGCGAATCGGTTTGGGCCCGGCGCGCTTAAGGCGGTAGGTTGAGGTTGGCGGAGCTGCCGGTATGGCGCCATGCTCCGAGTTGCAAGGCCGCGGGCCGGACTTCAGTGCTTGGCGTCCGTAGTGTGATTGGCGGCGTCCGCACCGGCCTGTTTTCGCCCTGCGGTCAACTTGCCTGATTCGAACTCTTCAACTGCCTTGTCCCAACAAGCTTTCTCACGATCGGGCATCAGTCCTTCGCGTTCCCAGAGCTCGCGGGCCCGCTTCGCGATATGCGCTATGCGTTCTTCCTGGCTGATCACCATAGCTGCATTCCTTCCGGATTTTAAAAGGAGGCAACAGGACAGTGCTGAAAATGTTCCACCACGGGTCGACTGGAAATGCCCGAGCCAGGCAATTCCAGGAAAGTTTGAAGCGGTTTCCGTTCGCAATGGCGTCGAAACAAAGAGTTAGGATCGCGATTCAGTCTCGCAGGCCCCCCTCAGCCGCCCTTTCCGCCGTCCGCCTTGCGCAGCGACGCCTGGTGGACCAGCGATGTCCAGCTGTTGGTCGAGGCAAGGTGGCAATAGACCAGGACGAGCGCGCCTGATTTTCTCAGGTCGAGAAAGGCCTGGTCGCTCAATTTGTTGAAGGCCTCCTCGTCGATCACCTGGAAATCGGTGAGGTTGAGCGCTTCACCGCCTTCCAGCGTCACCTTGCTCTGGCGCGGCGAAAACAGGCCGTGGGCGTCGATCTTCTCGACCATCTCGCGGGTGGCTCTGAAGTCGATCTGGAACTGATTGCAGAAGGCGAGCGCCTGCTTGGTTGCCTCGGCCGGCTCGGCGCCGTTGAAGAATGGCGCGATCTTGTCTTCGCGCCGTGGCGCGACGGACCGGTCGACAACACGCTCGCTTGCCCGGTCGACGCACAGCGTCAGCCGGCCTGATGCGGCCGGGTCCTCGGCAAGGATGAAAGGATAGCGGCGCACATAGGCGGGGATATAGTGCGGTGCCGTCCACCGGCCGTCGGCGTCGACGAACAGGTTCTCGCCCTGGCGCACGCCGGTGATGATCACCGGCGCCTTGCCGGGGCCGATGAAGACGATCGGATAGGAGCGCATCGCCGCCGGCATTTCCGACGCTACCACCGGAATGGCATGCGCCGAGCGCGCGAAGGAAAAGTCGCTGCGCGCGGTGAGGCAGAGAAAACCGTGCCGCGCCGGGTTGAGCGCCTCGGGCCTCGAATAAAACAGCGGCATTGAAGCATCCGCCGGCGCCGCTGCCGTTCTCGCACCGCTGTCAGCCATCGTTCGGTCCCTCTTCTGCCGCGACCCGGTCGCGCCGGCCCGCTTTATACGCGATTCCGCCGGGATCTGTTTTTCTGCGCCGATCTTCGGTCGGCAAGAGATCGTGCGCGGGATTGAAGTAAAGGCTCTACCGCGTTCCTCGCCACGACAAAAGCAGGCATGGCCGGATGATGCGGATTTACGCCGGGGTTTGCACCGCGCTGTGCGGCGAGCCCGCCTTGCGGCTATGGACAGCTTGCGGCGAAGCGGCGACATTGCCGCCATTCCGGGAACCAGGGAACTGGGCGTTGAACGCTCCAGGCGGTCGAGGCGCATGGCATGACGAAATCGGATTTCGAACAAGCGGTCGGCACGGCCTTCACCATCACGATCGGCGAGCGGTCGATTGCCCTGGAATTGACCGATGTCCGCGCCATCCCTGCCAGCCCGCGCCCCGGCGGCGGATTCTCGCTGCTGTTTCGGCGGCCGCGCGACGTGGCGCTGCCGCAGGCGACCTATAGTCTTGCCGGCAAGGGTGGTGCCCATGACATCTTCATCGTGCCGGTCGCGGCCGATGCGGCGGGGCGGCTTTTCGAGGCGGTTTTCAACTAGTCTTGTAGTCTTGCGAGGCTGGTGCCGGTCCCCACCGGACCTGCGGTCCGAACTCGCCACAAAGGGGAGGTCGGAGCCAGACCCTCCAGAATACCTCCTCTTGCGGCAACCCACCCGCAACCATTCGCCAAATTGCGCGCCGCCGCGCAACATCGACAAGAAATTTCGCCGACATATCTTCATCTTGGTGCGCGGGAGGCTGGATCGGCCGGCATGGCCGGCCCGATGCGCGAAAGGCTTGCCCGGCGAATTCGCACTGGTCTGGCCGCGCGGATGTGCAAATATCGGCGCCAGGCAACATTGGAGGACAAAGGTCATGGCCGATGCTGGAATGTTGCGGTTTCACGTTCCGGAGCCGGAAGTGCGGCCGGGCGGCACGCCTGACTTTTCCAATGTGCCCATCCCCAAGGCCGGCTCGGTGCCGCGCCCGGAAATCGATGTCGATCCGCGCACCATCCGCGACATGGCCTTCTCGATCATCCGGGTGTTGAACCGCAACGGCGAAGCCGTCGGGCCATGGGCCGGACTGCTCACCGACGAAGAACTGCTGACCGGCCTGCGCCACATGATGACGCTGAGGACCTTCGATGCCCGCATGCAGATGGCGCAGCGCCAGGGCAAGACCTCCTTTTACATGCAGCATCTCGGTGAAGAGGCGGTGAGCTGCGCATTCCGCAAGGCGCTGGCGCCGGGCGACATGAATTTTCCGACCTATCGGCAGGCCGGCCTGCTCATCGCCGACGGCTATCCGATGGTCACCATGATGAACCAGATCTATTCCAACGAGGCCGATCCGCTGAAGGGGCGGCAGCTGCCGATCATGTATTCTTCGAAGGAACACGGTTTCTTCTCGGTCTCGGGCAATCTGGCAACGCAGTACATCCAGGCGGTCGGCTGGGCGATGGCCTCGGCGATATCGAACGATTCCAGGATCGCCGCCGCCTGGATCGGCGACGGCTCAACGGCGGAATCGGATTTCCATTCGGCCCTGGTGTTCGCCTCCACCTACAAGGCGCCGGTGATCCTCAACGTCGTCAACAACCAGTGGGCGATCTCGACCTTCCAGGGCATTGCGCGCGGCGGCTCCGGCACCTTCGCCGCGCGAGGCCTGGGCTTCGGCATTCCGGCGCTGCGCGTCGATGGCAACGATTATCTCGCCGTCCATGCGGTGGCCAAATGGGCGGCCGAGCGCGCGCGCAGCAATCTCGGGCCGACGCTCGTCGAATATGTCACCTACCGCGCCGGCGCCCATTCGAGCTCGGACGATCCCTCGGCCTACCGGCCAAAGACCGAATCCGACGCCTGGCCGCTCGGCGACCCCATCGTGCGGCTGAAGAACCATCTCATCCAGCTTGGTGTCTGGTCGGATGAGCGGCATGCGCAGGCGGAGGCCGAAATCCTCGACACGGTGATCGCGGCGCAAAAGGAAGCCGAAAGCCATGGCACGCTGCATGCCGGCGGCAAGCCATCGACGCGCGACATGTTCGAAGGCCTCTATGCCGAGATGCCGCCGCATCTCCGGCGCCAGCGCCAGCAGGCGGGAGTCTGAGTCATGCCGAGACGGACCATGATCGAGGCGATCCGCGACGCCATGGATGTGTCGATGGGACGCGACGACAAAGTCGTCGTGTTCGGCGAGGATGTCGGCTTCTTCGGCGGCGTCTTCCGCTGCACGCAGGGCCTGCAGGCCAAATACGGCAAGAGCCGCTGTTTCGACGCGCCGATCAACGAATCCGGCATTGTCGGCTCGGCCATCGGCATGGCCGCCTACGGGTTGAAACCTTGCGTGGAAATTCAGTTTGCCGACTACATGTACCCGGCCTACGATCAGCTGACCCAGGAAGCAGCGCGGCTGCGCTACCGTTCGAACGGCGATTTCACCTGCCCGATCGTGGTGCGCATGCCGACCGGTGGCGGCATCTTCGGCGGCCAGACGCACAGCCAGAGCCCGGAAGCGCTTTTCACCCATGTCTCGGGCCTGAAGACGGTGGTGCCATCCAACCCGTATGACGCCAAGGGGCTGCTGATCGCGGCGATCGAGGATCCCGATCCGGTGATCTTCCTGGAGCCGAAACGGCTCTACAACGGTCCGTTCGACGGCCATCACGACCGGCCGGTGACGCCCTGGGCGAAGCATGAGCTCGGCGAGGTCGCCGACGGTCACTACACCGTGCCGCTCGGCAAGGCCGCGATCCGCCGGGCGGGCTCCGCCGTCACCGTGCTCGCCTACGGCACCATGGTCTATGTCGCACAGGCCGCTGCCGAGGAGACCGGCATCAATGCCGAGATCATCGATCTCAGGACCCTGCTGCCGCTCGACCTCGATACGGTCGTCGCATCGGTCAAGAAGACCGGGCGCTGCGTCGTCGTGCATGAGGCGACGCTGACCTCCGGCTTTGGCGCGGAGCTTTCGGCACTGGTTCAGGAAAACTGTTTCTACCATCTCGAGGCGCCGGTGGCGCGTGTCGCCGGCTGGGACACGCCCTATCCGCATGCGCAGGAATGGGACTATTTTCCGGGACCGGCCCGCGTCGGCCGTGCCCTCCTAGAAACAATGGAAGCGTAGAGCGGGAGGCCTGAGATGGGCGAACACATCATCAAGCTGCCCGATGTCGGCGAGGGCGTGGCCGAGGCCGAATTGGTCGAATGGCATGTCAAGGTTGGCGACATCGTACGCGAGGACACAATGCTCGCCGCCGTCATGACCGACAAGGCGACGGTCGAGATTCCGTCGCCCGTCGATGGCGAAATCCTGTGGCTGGGCGCCGAGATCGGCGACACGGTGGCCATCGGCTCGCCCATCGTGCGGCTGAAGGTGGCGGGCGAGGGGAATGTGAAGGCGGAAGGCGCGAAATCGCCGGAGGTCACGGCGACACCTACCCCCACCCCTAACCGTGCCGGGACGAGCCACGCGTCTCGCCCGTCCTCCGGACCCCCACAAGGGGGAGGGGAACGCGCCTCGGCTCCCAAGGTCGAAGCAAAGCGCGCGCCACCGTCATCCACGAATCCAAGAAACGATAACGTTGGAGCGGCTGTGACCGAATCCCCCTCCCCCTTGTGGGGAGGGGTTAGGGATGGGGGTACTGCGACGGTGGGCGCCCCACGCCCTGAAGGCGAAAAGCCGTTGGCATCGCCGGCCGTTCGCCTGCGGGCGAAGGAGGCCGGCATCGATCTCAGGCAGATCGCGGGAAGCGGCCCGGCCGGACGCATCGGCCATGAGGACATCGAGGCGTTCCTGGCACGCGGGCCGCAAATGGCCAAGGCATCGGGCCTTGCCCGCAACGATGCTGTCGAGGACATCAAGGTGGTTGGGCTTCGGCGAAAGATCGCCGAGAAGATGACGCTGTCCAAATCGCGCATCCCGCACATCACCTATGTCGAGGAGATCGACGTCACCGCGCTGGAAGAGCTGCGCACCGCGCTCAACAAGGAGAAGCGCCCTGCCAAGGCGGGCGCGGAAAGGCCCAAGCTGACGCTGCTCCCCTTCCTGATGCGGGCGATGGTCAAGGCGATAGCGGATCAGCCCCAGCTCAATTCGCTGTTCGACGACGAGGCCGGTATCATCCACCAGCATGGCGGCATCCATATCGGCATCGCCGCGCAGACGCCGTCCGGACTGGTGGTGCCGGTGGTCAAGCATGCCGAGGCGCGCGACATCTGGGAATGCGGCGCCGAGGTCGCCAGGCTGGCCGAGGCGGCGAAGTCCGGCACGGCGACACGCGACGAGCTGTCCGGCTCGACCATAACCATCACCTCGCTCGGCGCCATGGGCGGTGTCGCGACGACGCCCGTCATCAATCACCCCGAGGTGGCGATCATCGGCGTCAACAAGATGATGGTACGGCCGGTATGGGATGGCGCCCAGTTCATCCCGCGCAAGATGATGAACCTGTCGTCCAGCTTCGACCACCGAGTCATCGACGGCTGGGACGCGGCCATCTTCATCCAGCGCATCAAGACGCTGCTGGAAACGCCGGCGCTGATCTTCGTGGATTAGGTTTATGAATACGGACGCTGCCCCCTTACCTTCGTCATCCTCGGGCTTGACCCGAGGATCCATGCCGCGACCTCGGCCGGGGCGCGCAGCAGAACAGAATTCCGGACCGTTGCAACGCCTTAACGTGACGGCATGGATCCCGGGGTCTACGCGCGTCGCTACGCTCCTTGCTCCACCCCAGGATGACGAAGGTAGGAACGCCTCCGCCAATCTCCAACATGAGCGATGCGGTCCCGAGGCACCGCGACCAAGCGAGGTGCCAAGATGAAAGAAATCTCCTGCAAGCTCCTCGTCATCGGCGCCGGTCCGGGCGGCTATGTCTGCGCCATCCGCGCCGGGCAGCTCGGCGTCGATACGGTCATCGTCGAGACGGGCAAGCCGGGTGGCACCTGCCTCAATGTTGGCTGTATTCCTTCCAAGGCGCTGATCCATGCGGCGGAAGAATTCGAGAAGGTGGCGCACATGGCCGGCGGCGACAGCCCGCTCGGTATTTCGGTTGCGGCACCGGCGCTTGACCTGGCCCGAACCGTTGCCTGGAAGGACGGTATCGTCAGCCGGCTCAACAGCGGCGTTGCCGGCCTGCTGAAGAAGGCCGGGGTCAAGACCGTGCATGGCTGGGCGACGTTCCGCGACGGCAAGACCGTCGAGGTGGAGACCGAGACGGGCATGCAGGTGATCCGGGCCGAGATGATAGTGATTGCCACCGGCTCGGCGCCGGTCGAATTGCCGTTCCTGCCGTTCGGCGGACCCGTCATTTCGTCGACGGACGCGTTGGCGCTGGGCGAGGTGCCCAAGAGGCTCGTGGTCGTCGGTGGCGGCTATATCGGCCTGGAACTCGGCATGGCCTTCGCCAAGATGGGCGCCAGGGTGACCGTGGTCGAGGCCTTGCCACGGGTGCTGGCGCAGTACGATGCCGAGCTGACCCGCCCGGTGGTCAAGCGGCTTTCCGCGCTTGGCATCGAGGTGATGACCGGCGCCAAGGCCAAGGGCCTGTCAACGAAGGGCGACGCCCTGCTGGTCGAGACATCGGACGGCAAGAATGCCAAGGTCGCTGCGGACAAGATCCTGGTGACGGTGGGGCGCAAGCCGGTGACCGAAAGCTGGGGGCTCGAGCAGATCGACCTCGACAAAGCGGGCAAGTTCATCCGCATCGACGACCAGTGCCGCACATCGATGCGCGGCATCTTCGCCATCGGCGACGTCACCGGCGAGCCGATGCTGGCGCACCGGGCGATGGCGCAAGGCGAAATGGTCGCCGAGATCGTCGCCGGCCACAAGCGCGGCTGGGACAAGCGTTCCATTCCCGCCGTCTGCTTCACCGATCCGGAGCTGGTGACGGCCGGGCTGTCGCCTGAAGAGGCCAAGACCCGAGGCGAGATCAAGATCGGTGTGTTCCCATTTGCCGCAAACGGACGGGCGATGACCAGGCTCGGCGAAGATGGCTTCGTCCGCGTCGTCGCCCGCGCCGACAACCATCTGGTGCTCGGCATCCAGGCGGTCGGGCAGGGCGTCTCGGAACTGTCCGCGGCCTTTGGACTGGCGCTGGAGATGGGCGCGCGGCTCGAGGATATCGCCGGAACGATCCATTCCCACCCGACGCAAGGCGAGGGCTTCCAGGAAGCCGCGCTGAAGGCGCTGGGACACGCGCTGCATGTTTGAGAGTTCACCCTCCCCCTTGTGGGGAGGGTCGATCCGCGAAGCGGAGCGGGGGTCTCGTAGGGCGCACCCCCACCCCGTCTCGCAATCTCCGCTTCGCTTCGACCGCGAGCCGACCCTCCCCACAAGGGGGAGGGTGGGAGCCTCAGCTCGCCAGCCGGCTCACCATTTCGTGCTGGGCGTAGGCGCGGCCGAAGCGGTTGGCGAGGAAGGCGTCTAGCGCGATCTCTTCCTGCTTGACGAAGCCGGTCGCCGGCAGGCTGCCGTCGGCCAGCATGTCGAGCACCGCGCAGATGCCGGATGCCGTGGTGATCTGGATGGCGCTGCGCACCGTCTGGCCGACGCGCCTGGAATAGATCTTGTTGGCGTAGGTTTCCTGCAGCAGGCGGCCGTTCTTGCGGCCGGAGACGGTGACGAAGACGATGACCACGTCCTGCAGCGTTGCCGGCAGGGCGCTCTCGAAAATGTCCTTCAGCACGTCGCGGCGGTGACGGAGCCCAAGATCGTTGAGCAGCGCCTTCATGATCGCGGCGTGGCCCGGATAGCGAATGGTGCGATAGTTCAGCGTGCGCACCTTGCCCTTCAGCGTCTCCGCCAGCGTGCCGAGCCCGCCGGAAGTGTTGAACGCCTCGTAGGTGACGCCGTCGAGCGAGAACTCCTCGCGCTCTTCCAGCGGCGGCACCTCGACCAGCTCGCCCTCGACGATCGCCTCGCAGGGCTCGCAATATTCGTTGATGACGCCGTCGGTGCTCCAGGTCAGATTGTAGTTCAGCGCGTTGGACGGGTATTGCGGCAAGGCGCCGACGCGCATGCGCACGCTTTCCAGCGTGTCGAAACGGCTGGCGAGATCGTTGGCGACAATCGAGATGAAGCCCGGCGCCAGCCCGCATTGCGGGATGAAGGCGCTCTTGGCGGAACGGGCAAGCTCCTTGACCCGCCTGGTCGAGACGACGTCCTCGGTGAGATCGAGATAGTGCACGCCGGCGCTGGCCGCCGCCTCGGCGATGCGCGTGGTAAGGTGGAAGGGCGCGGCGCTCAACACCGCGAACTTGCCGGCGAGCGCCGCCTCAAGCGCGCCGGGTGCTGCGATATCGAGTTCGAGCGTCTCGACGCCGCCAGGCACTTCGGCGGCTGCGAGCTGCGCCGCCGCGCGGTCGACGAGGGTGACGTGGTAGTCGCCCGTCGCGGCCAGCATTTCGGCGATGGTCGAGCCGATCTTGCCGGCGCCGACGATAACGATGTTGTTCATGGTCAAATACCCCTGCCAGTTCGAATTCGCGGAATCATTGCAGCTTGCCTGTCGAAAGGAAGCGTGGAATCTGGCAGAGTGAAACCTATTCTTGGCTAATATGCCGAAGGAATTCGTCGAAATGCTCAGTGAAGCCGAACAGGCCCTGCTCTCTCTGCTGCGCGCCAACGCACGCGCCTCGACAGCCGAACTGGCGCGGCGGCTCGGCGTATCGCGCACGACGGTGCAGAGCCGGATCGAGCGGCTGGAACAGCGCGGCATCATTACCGGCTACGGCGTCCGGCTGTCGCCGGACTATGAGCAGGGGCTTGTCCGGGCGCATGTGCTGCTCACCGTCACGGCAAAGCTCGCCGACAAGGTGGTGCGGGCTCTGCAGGCGCTGCCACCGGTCAGGACGCTGCACTCGGTGAGCGGCAATTTCGACATGATCGTCATCGTCGACGCGCCGTCGATCCGCGACCTCGACGCGCTGCTCGACCAGATCGGTGCCATGGACGGGGTCGAGCGGACCTCGTCGTCGATCATCCTGTCGACGCGGATCGACCGCTGAACGGCGCGGCCGAGAGTGTGCCGTCCCGGGCCGGTCGTGAACGGTTCTACCCTCTTACCGATTTGTAAGAACCCGGCAAAACACCGGTATGATTGACGCGGCAGTGTCGCACTTGAACCGCTGCGGCTGATATCGTCCCAAGCCGAGGGCCTGTCGTGTTCCGAGAGGTGGCTTTGACCGTACCGCGCAGTGCTCCCGTCTGGCCGAGCCGATGGATCTGGATCACGACCAGCGTCGTCCTGCTGGCCATCGCCCTCCTGCTGATCGTCATGTCCGGAAAAGGCTCGGTGCCCGACCACGGCTTCCATCCGCTCTGGTTCTGGTAGTCGGCGGATGCCGTTCCACGAAAACCTGGGCCAAGACCGGTGCTGCCACGTGGCCCGCGTCAAGCGCCGGGCGCGGCCCTGGTTCGCCTTGCGTCCCTGAAAACACCCGGCTCGAGCGCCTGATCACCGCGTTATCCCTGAAGAAGCAGGCCCCGCCGGCAGTGTCAACATCGCCGCCGGCGGGGGTTCCGGCCCGGAGCGGTTCATGGTCTCACGGAAAGACGCTACGTATCTTTCCCGGAATTGCTCCGGGTGAGGGCACCTATTTAGCCGGCTGGATGCTCGACGCCGCCAGCTTGCCGGCCTTGGTCGAATAGGTCACCAGCACCTTCTCGCCGACCTTCAGCGTCTCGGCTTCGATGCCTTCCGGCAGGACGAAGGTATTGCCGTCGGAAAGCGTGATCGAGTCGCCCTTCTTGTCGACACTGGCGATTGTGCCGGTGGCCGCCTTGGCGAAAGCGCCGGTCGAGGACAAGGCGGCGAGTACCATTGCGGCTGCGATAGCTGATTTTTTCATGTTGTTTTCCCGTTGGCTTGGTTGCGGAGCCGCCGGCTGTCGGCCGTTGAGCGGCTCCCGTATCCGGGCCGTTTGGTCGCCGGATTCGTCTCTCCTGACGAGAGACGGATCGAGCCTAGACCGTGGAGTTTTCGATGATCTGGCCGCAGATTTACAAATAGGTAAATCGATGTCCGGCTTCACAGGTCGCGCAGCAGTTCCGTTGCCTGTCCCGCCGATGGCCTGGCGGACAAAACGGCGGCAGCCACCGAAGCGGCGACAAGGCCGAGCACGACTGCCAGATAGAGCCAGGGGATCGACAAGGCCTCGGGTGGCGGATCGAATACGCCGGTCAGCAGCTTCACCAGCATCCATGCCGTCAGCAGCCCCGAAAGGAGGCCGAAAGCCATGCCGCCGACAAGGATCAGCAGACCTTCGCCCCAAAGGAAGGCCGCGAGCTGGCGGGGTTTGGCGCCGATCGCGGCAAGGATGGCGAAAGGCCGGCGACGCTCGAAGAACCCCAGTGCCAGCATCAGCCCGGCGGCGGCCGCGGCCATAACGACCGCAAAGCCCAGTTCGATTGCCGTCAAACCGCCAAGGTCGACCGCAGTCAGGCTCGAGCCGATGAGATGTGCCGCCTGGCCGATGTCGGCCACCTTCAGCGTCCGATCGAAATCGAGCACCGAAGAAGCCTGTCGCGCCAGCTCGGCGGGATCCGCCTTGGCCCGCATAAGCACGTATTCGGATGCATCGGAGCCGGTCATGCGGGCGACATAGGCCGAATTGGCGACAAGGAACGAATCCTTTGGCGCGGTCGGAAATTCGCGGGCGACGCCAATGAACTTGAAGGCCACGGGATGATACTGGTGATCCCTGGCATCGACGAGCCGCAGGTTGATCGTATCGCCTTGCTGGAGCTGGAAGTCCTGCACGGTCTCTTCCGACACCAGGACACCGTCCGGCGTCGCGGCGAGCAGGGCAAGCGTGCCGGCGGCGCTGGCGCCGCTGAAATAGGCGTCGGAAAGACCGGTCGCGCGTCCGATACGATTGGGGTCGATGCCATAAAGATCCTGCAGGTCGGCGCCGACATAGGCGAAACGATGTTGCATGGGTTCGGCCGCCGTCGCATCGGGCAGCGAGGCGAGCGCCGCGAGGTGGGCTCCGGCGGGCTTGTCCGTCGTGCCGAAGACGGTGACGTCCGAGCCGTTGGTGAGCTCGGCGTCGATGCGTGCCTGGGCATTGTAGGTGGTGTTGAAGACGGCCGTCGACGTTGCGAAGGAGATGGCCAGCGCGGTCATCGCAATGCCGATCGTCAGGCGGCCCGATTGCCGCGACAGGGCGGCCGATACGACGGGCGCCAAGGCTCCCGATACCGGGGCGACAATCAATCTCAGGAGCGTGCCGTTGCGGGCGATGACCGTGGCCGACAGCCTGATGGTCAGCAGCGCCATGCCGAGCCAGAACAGGACCGGGGCGACGAACGCCTTGTAGTCCACGGCTGTCGCTGCCACGCCTTCGGGCGCAAGCACGATCTGGTATCCGGTGCTCGCCGATTGCCAGAAGACCAATCCCGCCGCGGCGAGCAGCAGGCCGTCCAGCCACAAGCGCTGCCACAGCGGTGGATGTGGCCGGCTTACGGTGCGCCGCGCCGCCATAATGGTCGCCCAGCGCGCGTCCCGCCAAGCCGGGTAGAGAAAGGCGATGAACCCGACCAGCAGTCCGAAGAAGGCGACAAGAAGCAGCCTCGGCTGGTCCACGCCAAGCGCAGCGTCGATATCTGGAGCGGCGATTCCAAGGAGGAATACCACGGCCATGCCGAAGGCGGTTCCGCCAATGGCGGCGACGGCGGCCTCTGTCGCGGACAGAAGCAATATGTCCCTGGCCGTCGCGCCGCGGACGCGAAGCAGCGCCTGCTCGGTGCGCCGGCGTTCCGCGCCGGACGAGGTGACGGCAAAGGTAAGCGCGATCGCCAATGCGATGCCTGGCAGTCCGAGGAACAGAAACAGCACGGAGGCGTACAACGCATCCTCGCGAACCGCTCCGAGGCGCGAGCCGAGATTATCGGCCACCAGGGCCTGGCCGGCGACTCTTGCCTCGAGATTGCGCTGCGCGGCAGTGACAAAGGTGTACGCCGCGACCGGATCCGGCGGCAGCGCCCCGTGCGCGAGCCGCACATGCAATTGCAGCCGGGTGGTGTCGGGGCGGGCCTTGGCCTGCGGGTCGAACGATTGCCGCCAGGCTTCCTGCGGCAGGATGAGGACGTTGTCGGGCGGGGCCTGTGGCGCTGCCTGCGGCGGCAGACCGACAGCCTGGAACAGGGCGTCGGCGTCGGGCAGGTCGACCACGCCGGCAATCCTGACCTCCGCCGGCGGCAAACCCATCCGCTGGATCGAGACCGTGTCGCCGGGGGCGACATGGAGGTTGGCAGCGGTCTGCTGGGCAATCAGCGCGCCATCGGGGCTGCCGGAAAGCAACCGGGTCTCCGCCGGGAAATCGCTCGAATACCCGCTATCGAAAGCAACCACCTGGCCAGGCCCCGTGGTCTGGGTCGTGCCGCCGGTTCGAGCCTCGAAGCCGGCGACATCGGCATAGCGGACCTGATGCACGGCCTTGACCGGAGCAGCTTCAGTCAAGGCCTTGCCGACGAGACCCGGATCGGCACCGGAAATCACTTGCACCTGCCAATCGATCGGGACCGCCGACACGGCGCGGGCGGTCATCGATGCACTGGCATTGGCGAGGAAGAGCGCCATCGCCGCAAGCAGGGCGACCGTCAGCGCGATGCCGGCTGCGGCGCCCGCCGCGCGCATGAAACGGCGAGCGAGCACCCCACGAATCCACAGCAGGAACATCATGCCGCCGCGGTCCCCGGCCGAAGGCCGGTGGTGAGCCGGCCATGGTCCATCGTCCAGCGCGTCGCCATGCGCTTGGCCATGGCTTCGTCATGCGTGGCGACGACCAGGGCGACGTCGGTTCCTTCCAGGCGGTCGAGCACGGCGTCGAAGAAACGCAGCGCCGTTCGGCTGTCCAGCTGCCCGGTTGGTTCGTCGGCCAGCACAAGCTTCGGAGCCATGACCAGGGCGCGCGCCATGGCAATACGCTGAGCCTGGCCGCCGGACAGTTCCTCCGGCAGTTTGTCGCCGAGTTCGCCGAGGCCGAACGATTGCAGAAGCGATGCCCCGATCTCCTCGGCGCCGGCATTCTCGCCGGCCAGCAGCAAGGGCAAGCCGACATTCTGGACGGCGGTTAGGGCGGGAAACAGGCTGGGCGACTGGAACACGAAGCCAATCTGGCGCGGCCTCAAGGCCTCGAATGTGCCGAGGCCGGGCCATTCGACAACGCCGGCGGTCGGCCTGTCGAGGCCGCCAAGAATATGCAGCAGCGTCGTCTTGCCGCTGCCGGAAGGTCCGACGAGCGCGATGCGCGCGCCCGACACGATCTCGCAGCCGACATTGCGCAGCACCTCGATCCGACCGGCGTTGCCATCCCGGAAGTCCCGCCCGAGGCCTTTTGCGACGACAAGCGTTTCACCCACGATCGATCCTCCCATCCTTCAGCCGGATGATGCGATCCGCCCGCTGCGCCAGCGCGTTGCTATGGGTGGCCAGCAGCGTCGCCAGTCCGGTGTCGCGCCTCGCCTCGAAATGAGCGATCAGCCTGGATTCGGTATCGCTATCGACCTCGGCGGTCGGCTCGTCTGCAACCAGGATCAGCGGGTCGGCGGCCAGGGTCACCGCAAGGCCCGCCCGCGCCGTCTCGCCGCCGGACAGCTCGGTCGGAAAGGCACGTGCGCGATGCGAAAGGCCGACGCTTTCCAGCAGGCTGGCCATTCGCCGGTCATCCGGCTTCTTCGCCAGAAGCATCTGCAATCGAAGATTCTGCTCGACATTCAGGTGGCCGAACAGGTTTCCCGATTGCAGCAGAATGCCGAAGCTGGCGGCGCGAACACGCGTGCGATGGGCCTCCGGTCGCCGGGTCAGCCGGACGCCGGACACCTCGACATAGCCGCCATCCGGTTCATCGAGGCCGGTCACGCAGGCCAGCAAGGTGGATTTGCCGCTGCCGGAGGGCCCGACCAGGGCAACGATCTCGCCGGCGGCGACGTGGAAACTGACGCCCCGCAACGCGGCTGTCTCGTCATCGCCTATGTGGAAGAACCGATAGATCTCATGCGCGTCCAACGCGTGCATCTCATTTCCACCGGAACGAGCTGGACATCAGCTGCCACTGATCGACATTGTCGGCGCCCTTGGGCGCGTAGAGTTCGAGCACGACGAGCTTGCCGTCCTTGAAATAGAGATAACGCTCGTTCTCGAGGCGAACCTGCCGGTTGGTTACCGCGTTCGGTTCGGAGTTCGAGGTGTAGACAATGCGGATCGCGGCCCCGGCCGGCAGCTTGACCTGTTTGACGGCGCTCACCCGCACAGCGCGCCCGGCGGCCTCGAGCTTGACGACATCGTTCGCCTTGACACTGTCGACGGTCGGCGCGGTATCCGCCTTGGAAACCGAGACGACGACGCCATCCAGCTTGTCGACGAAGCTGGCGCCGTCGGCACGATCCGACCGTGCCCAACCCTCCGGCACCTTCAGGGTGAACCCTTCTGGTGAAGTATAGTCGATGAAGACCTGCGTATCGGGGATGTCGCCCGGAGGGTTCTTCTCCGGTTGGACGGGTTTCTCGGCAGCCGAGGCCGGCAGGCAGCCAAGCACCGGAGCCAGGACAGCTGTCGTTCCCAGGCATGCTGTGAAGGCGAGAACCGGCAGGACGCCGATGGTTTTCCGAAAATGGGTTCTCATTTTCCGCAGCCTTTCGATGGAAGGTGAAGTCCATCCAGTATGGCGCTGCAAGCTTACGGGCGGGTCGCCGGTCTCATACGCTTTTGTAAGCTATCGGCGCGTCGGCAAGCTTTCGGCTTCGGCTTCCGGCTCTATGGCGCCGGCGATTTTACCAGCGGAAAGCTCACCACCACGGCGAGCCCGGGCCGGCAGTCCTCCAACGTAATGGATGCGCCGTGCAGATCGGCAATGGCCCTGACAAGGCTCAGCCCAAGGCCGCTGCCCGGCGTCGAGCGGCTGTGGTCCAGCCGGTATAGCCGCTGAAACACCCTTTCGCGTTCGCCCATCGGAATGCCGGGTCCGTTGTCGGCGACACTCGCAAGAACACGATCGTCCTGACGCGTCACCGACAGTTTGATGGTCGTGCCGGACGGGCAATGGCGAAGCGCGTTCTCCACCAGATTGGCGAACATCTGCGTCAACAGTTCGCGGTCGCCATGGATTCGGTCCGCGGCCTCCTTCAGTTGCCTGGATGACAGCACCTTGCCGTCGTCCTCGGCGACATCGGTATAGATCTCCGCTATGATTTGCAGGATCTCGTCGAGGTCGACATCGGTGAAGCGCGCCTTGCGCGCGCCGGCCTCGATCTGTGCGATCCGCAACAGCGCGTCGAATGTCTCGTTGATCTGATGGCCCTCGGCCCGCGCATCGGCGAGATCGTCCGATACGTCCTGATCCTGCGCTGCCTTGTCGGCGGCGCCTTCCAGGATCATCTGCAGGCGATTGAGCGGTGTCTTCAGATCGTGCGCGATGTTGGTGCTGACCTGTTTCATGCCGTCAACCAGGCTCGACAGCCGGTCGAGCGCCGCATTGACCTGGCTGGAGACGATGTCGATGTCGTCGCCATTGCCGGTCAGCGGAATGCGTGTATCCAGCCGGCCATGCGAGACATCGACCATGGTGGCGGCAATGCCGTCGAGACGGCGCTGGACCCGCGAGGCGAGCAGCGCGCCGCCGGCGACCGCCAGCCCGGTGATGATCAGGGTTGCCCAGCCGAAGCTCATCAGCATGATCGTTTCCAGTTCGTCCGTCTCGGACAGGCTGAATGCGATCGTCAGGGTATTGCCGCCGACCGAGCCGGAATAGGCGCGGTATTCGGTATCCGGCGGAATGCCGGGCATTTCGGCGCCGAACAACGAAAAGCCATCGGGAAGACCTGCCGCGGTGAAATTGCCGGCCAGACGGTTGCCGGCCGCGTCGGTCAGCGAAAAAAGCTGTTCCTTCTTCGGGTTGCGCATGGAGTGGCTTTCAACGGTCTCCATCAATTCCTTAAGATCGCTGTCGGAATAGGTCGCGGCGACGACGGAATAGGTTTCCTTGATGCTCTCGTCGAGCTGTTCGGCAAGATCGGCGCTCATCATCTGGTAGACGATGGCGCCCGACAGCACGAAAGCCAGCATGAACAGGAAGGCGAATGTCAGGGCGAGCCGGAACGGCGTGCTGCGCGGCAGGCGGGCCCATGCTTCCATCATGGCGCGAGCGGTGCGTGCAGGCTGTAGCCGGTGTTACGGACCGTGTGGATCAGCTGGGTTTCGAACGGCTTGTCGATCTTGGCCCGCAGTCGGCTGATATGGGTTTCGACGACGCTGGTCTTGGGGTCGAAATGAAAGTCCCAGACGCGTTCCAGAAGCATTGTGCGGGTGATCACGCGGCCCTCGCCGCGCATCAGCACTTCCAGAAGGCTGAACTCGCGTGGCTGCAGGTCGATCGGCTGGCCTTGCCGCGTGACGCGGCGCATGATGAGGTCCATTTCGAGGTCGCCAACCCGCAGAACCGTCTTCTGTTCCTGCGCCGCCGGCCGCCGGCCGAGCGCATTGATGCGGGCAAGCAGCTCGGAAAAGGCGAAAGGCTTGACCAGATAATCGTCGCCGCCCGCCTCCAGGCCCTCGACGCGGTCGTCGACGCCGCCGACGGAGGTGAGAAAGATAGCCGGCGTGCGCACGCCGGCGGCACGGACCGCCTTGACCATCGACAGGCCGTCGAGACCCGGGATCATGCGATCGGCTATGATCACGTCATAGGCGCCGCTGGTCGCGGCGAAAAGCGCGTCATGTCCGTTGCGCAGGAGGTCGCAGACATGGCCGGCCTCTGTCAGCCCCCTGACGATGTAATCGGCGGTCCTTTGATCGTCCTCGACGAGAAGAAGTCGCATCGCTGTCCCGGTTGAATGCCGATACCGCGAACAGGCTATCACCGGCGCGGGTTCGTTCCTAGGATGGCCGTGACGCCTGCCAGGCGCGGCACGCGCCCGCCGCGGGTTTATTCCGACTCCAGCAGGATCTCGTCCAGCTCATCGGCCTTCTTCCTGAGCGTCATGTAGAGGACAAGGGCGACGATGCAGCCGAGGAAGATCAGGCTGGTGAAGGTGGTGCCGAAGCCGAGGCCGCCATATTCGACCGGCTGCGACAGCAGATCGCCGAAGGAGGCGCCAAGCGGCCGCGTCAGGATATAGGCCAGCCAGAAGGCCAGGATGGCGTCCAGAACGAACAGGTAATAGGCGAGCGCGATGAGCGCGATCACGCCGCCGAACAGCAGGCCCGTGGTCAGATAGCCCATGTTGAAGCTCTCGGCGACAAGGTCGCCCGCGGCCGTGCCGAGCGAGAAGGTGAAGAGGATCGCCAGCCAGTAGAAGACCTCGCGCCTGGTCGTGAAGATGGTGTGGATCGAAAGCGTCCGTTCGCTCGCGTACCAGACCGCGAAGGTCGCCACGAGCACCACGCTGAAAGCAATCGTCGTGGTCTGCAGCCGCACGCCGAAATTGTCGACGAGGTTGTCGGTGATCAGCGTGCCGACGACGCTGATCAGCACCACCGCCAGCCAGTAGGCCCAGGGCACGTAACGTTTCTGTGCGAATTGGAGGATAAGGGCGACGATCAGGACACCGGTCATGATCAATGACGTGACGGTCAGCCCGAGCCCGAGGTTGACGGCGAGATAGTCGGCCGCCGTTTCGCCCATGGTCACCGCCATGAGCTTGATCAGCCAGAAATCGACAGTGACCTCAGGGACCCTGTTCTGGCTCGGTGCGGCGATGTTTTGCGTGTTGGAAGAAAGCATGGCGACCGTCCTGATGGTTCGCGAAAATTACTTGCCCATGACTTTCATGGCCTGGGCGAAGAAGTCGTCGGCGCGCTTGTCGTCATCCGCGTTGCAGCGTTCGATGCCCTTGGTCTCCAGTTCCGAGACCTTGTTCTTGTCCGCATCGCCGAGCTTTGCCGCCGCCTCCGCCGCGCGCAGCGCCTTCAGCGTCTCCTCGCAATGCGCCGTGGCCGCGAAAACGGAGGAGACCGGACCGGAGACGGCGACGATGCCCAGTGCGATGGCGAGCGCGTATCTTCTCATGAGATGTTTTCCTGTCTGGTGCCGGTTGCCCGGCTGTCGGTTGATTATGGCTCGCAGGAGGAGCAAGCCGGCATCTCGACAGTAGGGACGCGAATTCACGCTCGCCTGTCCGCCGCCATACAATTTCGTAAGAATGGGCGCCGATCGGCCAAAAGGCCTTTACGAAAGCCTCGTGGTGCGCTGATAGAAGGCCACTGCCTTGCATCCACCATCAATGGCGTGCCCCAGTGCTCCCGGGCCTGTCAGCGCCCAAGGAAAACACCGATGACCTACGCGCCCCTCAAGCCGGTTTCCGATGCCTTTGTCCAGCGCAAGCGACTGATCTTCGTGCGGGTCGCGGCGGTATTCGCCGTGCTGCTTCTGTTTTTCGCCAAGCCAGCCTTGAGCGAGGGCTCGAGCGGCCATGAGACGCTCGAGCATCTTGGCCTCAGCCTGGTGCTCGTCTGTATCGTCGGGCGGCTGTGGAGCATCCTCTATGTCGGCGGCAAGAAGAACCAGGAACTGGTCTCGACCGGACCGTTTTCGATGACCCAGAACCCGCTCTATTTCTTCTCGACAGTGGGCGCGGTCGGTATTGGATTGATCTATGGCTCCCTGATGGCGGCCCTGCTGCTGGGCGCCGCCAGCTTTTTCATCTTTCGCGTCACCGCCCGCAAGGAAGCCGGATTCCTGCTGGGCAAGTTCGGGCCGGCCTACAGCGCCTATATCGAGGCGACGCCTCGGTTCTGGCCGAACCCGCTGCTCTACCGCGACCATGACGAGCTGCAGTTCTCGACGCGCGCGCTCAAGCGCACCTTCCTCGACGGGCTTTATTTCCTCGCCATCTTCCCGGTCATCGAGCTGATCGAATATTTCCGGGAGACGGGCCTGCTGTTCCCGGCCTTCGTCACGCTCTACTGACATCCGCGCCCGCCCAGCAATCATCAGGAAAATCGTTTCAGGTCGTGCGGCGCTTCGACCAGTGCGGTTCAGCGCCAGGATCGTTGGCTGCTTCAAGCCCCTGTGTTCATGCAATTCCGGACGAAGCCGCGATGCGCGGTCCAGGAATACGCTATGCTCCCAGCGGATAAGGCATGTAGCCGACGAAGCCCGCGATCTTCCAGCTTCCGCCGACCTTCCTGCAGAAATACAGCGTCTGCCATTTCAGCCTGTCGACGCCGCCATCCGCCTTGGCGACGGAGCCGTCGAACTTCTTGTGCAGCACGGCGCGGTCGCCATCGACATCGATGTCGCGCAGATTGGTGACACGGAACAGCGCCTCGCGCAGCGGTTCCGCGAACTTGGTCGCCGCCGTCTCCTTGGCCTGGCGCAGCCACTCGTCGCGATAGACTTCCAGCCTCGGGAACTGCAGCCGCCAGGCGTCGGCATTGGCGAGGAAATGCGCGTGCATGCCGAAAAAGCTTTCAGCGACGAAATCATTCTCCACCATCGACCAGTCCTGGCCGATGAAGGCGTCGATATCGCGCCGCACCAGCATCTCCCACAGCGCGTGGCGGTCGGCGTCGCCCGATGGAAACGGGTTCTTGTCGAAGGTCATTGTCGGGTTCTCCGGTCTCGCAAAGGCATCTGTTCGTCGCGGCTTTTCGGCTGTCCGGCAAGCGCCCACGATGCAAGCGCTTCTGTAATAAAGCAACACGGATTTCGAAGAATGTTGCTTTCCAACAAGCCCCTCTATCGGGATCGCCCCGATCGGGGTAAATCTGCGCCAAGCGGGCGCCGTCCTGGCGCCGCGTCGCGTCATTCGGAGGAGCATCCCTTGCCCAAGCAGACTTTTGGAACATCCCATGTGCCGCTGTCGCCCGCCGTGCGGGCCGGCGATTTCGTCTATGTCTCGGGCCAGGTCCCGGTCGGCGGCGATGGCATCGTGGTGAAAGGCGGCATTACCGAACAGACCGAGCAGGTGCTCGCCAATGTGAAGGCCGCGCTCGCCTTTGCCGGCTGCACCCTAGACGATGTGGTCAAAACCACCGTCTGGCTCGAGGACGCGCGCGATTTCGGCGCCTTTAATGCCGTCTACGCCAGGCACTTTCCCAAGAACCCGCCGGCCCGCACCACGGTCGAATCGCGGCTGATGATCGATATCAAGATCGAGGTCGAGGCGGTCGCCTACCGGCCGGTCTGACAAAAGGCAAAGGAAGCGGAGGTTCCCCCAATGCAATTCGACCTCCTGCTGAAGGGCGGACGGCTGATCGATCCGGCGTCCGGGCTCGACGCGCCGCGCGATGTCGCCATCGCCAATGGCCGTGTCGCGGCGCTCGCCCCCGACATCCCGGCAGACCGCGCCGATCAGGTCGTCGATGCAACGGGGTGCATCGTCGCGCCAGGCCTGATCGACCTGCACAGCCACGTCTATTGGGGCGGCACCTCGCTCGGCGTCGACGCCGACCGGCTCGCCGCCAAGAGCGGCACCACCACCTTCATCGATGCGGGAAGTGCCGGCGCCGGCAATTTCCTCGGCTTCCGCCGCCACGTCATGGAGCGCTCGAAGACGCGCATCCTGGCCTATGTCAACATTTCCTTCGCCGGCATCTTCGGCTTCTCGCAGACAGTATCGGTCGGCGAGTGCAGCGATCTCAGGCTGTGCGAACCGCGCGAGGTGGTCGCGGCGGTGCGTGAGCACGCCGACGTCGTCGTCGGCGTCAAGGTCCGTTCCGGCAAGCATGCCGGCGGCAGCAGCGGCATCGCGCCGGTCGATCTTGCGCTGGAGGCCGCCCACAAGGCCGGTCTGCCGCTGATGGCGCATATCGACGAGCCACCGCCCGGCCGCTCGGAAGTGCTGCCGCGCCTGCGCCGGGGCGATATTCTCACCCATTGCTTCCGGCCGTTTCCCAACGCGCCGGTCTTTGCTTCCGGCGCGGTGCGGCCCGACATGCGGCTGGCCCGCGAGCGCGGCGTCATTTTCGATCTCGGCCATGGCATGGGCTCGTTCGACTTCGACGTCGCCCGCGCCATGCTCGCCGAAGGGCTGGCGCCCGACGTCATCTCGAGCGACGTGCATCTCTACTGCGTCGCCGGCCCGGCCTTCGACATACTGGTCTGCATGTCGAAGCTGATCGCGCTCGGCATGCCGCTGGTCGAGGTGCTGCGCGCCGCGACGCAGGCCCCGGCGCGGGCGATCGCGCGGCCCGATCTCGGCACGCTGGCTGTCGGCGCTGTCGGCGACGTCGCCGTGCTTCGCCAGCGGTCGGGCCGCTTCACTTTCGTCGACGCTGTCGGCGCCTCGTTGGTCGCCGACCAGCGGCTGGTGTCGGAAGGCATCGTCATCGGCGGCACCTGGTGGCCGAACGAGGCGGTGAACGACCTCGGCGAGATCGAGCGTTTCGAGGCGCATGCGCATCACACCCATGTCGAAGTCGCGGCCCGGCACTTCGGACATCGGCACGAGTGAGCCTTGCCAGCGAGGTCGGGATTTCAGCGGTCAGGTGACTGCCGGGGGCAGTTATGCCAGGTCCAGCGCACTCAGGAAACTTGCAACATCCATCGTCGTCAGGAGCTCGATACGCGCTCGGATTAGGTCGTCGCTCCAGTCCCACCACTGCAACGACTGCAGGCGCTCGATGACATCGGGCGCGAACCGGTAGCGCATGACACGAGCCGGATTGCCGACCGCGATGGCATAGGGCGGGATCTCCCTGGTGACGATGCTGCCGGCACCGATCACCGCTCCATTGCCAATCGTGACGCCGCTGAGGATGACACAGCGGGCACCGATCCAGACGTCATGGCCGACCGTAATCGGACCCTTGCCGACGGTTCCATTTCCGTTGCGGATCTTCCCGTCCACGGATTGGATCGGATAGGTGGTCGCGCTGTCGAGGCGGTGTTCAGCCGCGCAGATAAAGAGAACATCGGGGCCGATCGAACAGAAAGATCCTATCCGCACCGGCACGGTTTCACGCGGAACGAAGAACGATTTCTTGCTGAGGCCGTAAGTATGACGCCCGATCTCGACACCTGGCAGTGGCGGCAACGGGTCCTTTTTCAGTCCAAGCTTGATGCGAAGCCCTCTTAGAAATCCCATCGGCGTCCTCCCCCGAGTCGCCGGGCACTATAGCGGGAATCCTTACGGCACCTGAAACCTTCGCGGATGATTTTTCGTCCGGGCTGGTCCGGTGGCCCCAAGCTTCTTTCAATTCCGGCGTGAGGAATTGCTCGGCGGCCCATAAACCGGCGTGGCGATGCCTTCCATGCGCGCCTTGATCTGCAGCGCCACATATTTCGAATAGAAGCGCGACAGCGCCAGGTTGCCGCCATGGAACCACAGCGCTTCCTGTGCCGTCGGCTTCCACATGTTGCGCAATTCGCCTTGCCACGGGCCGGGGTCGCCCTTGACGCCGGAGCCAAGGCCCCAGCAGGGACCGACCTTGTCGGCGACCTCGCGCGAGACGAGCGCGGCCACGTTCTCGTTCATCGACTGGTAGCCGGTGCAGGCGATGATGGCGTCGGCCTCGAGCTCGGTGCCGTCCTCGAACAGGATGCCGTTCGGCGTCAGCGACTTGATCGCCACGCCGCTGCGGATGCCGATCTTGCCGTCGATGATCAGGTCCGAAGCGCCGACGTCGATGTAGTAGCCCGAGCCGGTGCGGTAGGCCTTCATCAGAAGGCCCGTCTCGTCGTCGCCGAAATCGATGGCGAAGCCGGAAGCGCTGAGGCGCTCGTAGAAGCCTGCGTCGCGCGCCCGGATGACGTCGTAGAGCGCGCGTTGCTCCTGGGGTACCAGCGCGAACGGCGTCGAGGCGACGATCATGTCGGCCTTCTCGGTGGTGATGCCGCGCGCCAGCGCGCTTTCCGAGAAGATTTCGAAGCCGACCTCCATCAGCGTGTCCGATTTGACCACGGTGGTCGGCGAGCGCTGGATCATGGTGGCCTCGGCGCCGCTCTCCCAGAGGTCGACGCAGACGTCATGCCCGGAGCTTGCCGCGCCGATGACCGCGACCTTCCTGCCACGGAATTTCTCGCCGCTCGAATACTGGCTGGAATGCAGCAACTCGCCCTTGAACTGGTCCGCACCGGCCAGGTCGATCTTTCGCGGCGGCCCGTAGGCGCCGGTGGCGAAGACGATGTGCTTCGGCTTCAGCGTGATCTGCCGGCCGACGCGGTCGACCACCACGGTCCACACCTTCTCCGCCTCGTCATAGCTCGCGCTGAGGCACTTGGTGGCGGCCCAGTAATTGAGCTCCATGACGCGCGCGTACATTTCCAGCCAGTCGCCTATCTTGTCCTTGGGCGTGAAGACCGGCCAGTTATCGGGAAACGGAATGTAGGGCAGATGGTCGTACCAGACCGGATCGTGCAGCACGAGCGTGCGGTAGCGGTTGCGCCAGGAATCGCCTGGCCGCGCGTTCTTCTCGATGACGATGGTCGGCACGCCGAGCTGCCTGAGACGCGCGCCGAGCATGATGCCGCCCTGGCCGCCACCGATGACCAGGCAATAGGGCTGCTCGGAGGCGCCGAGTTCGCGCGTCTCGCGCGCCCGCGCCTCCGACCAGGTCTCGCGCTCGGGGTCGGCCTTGTGGCGCACGCCGAGCGGCCGCGCCGCGCCCTTGCGCTCCTCGAAGCCTTTCAGATCCGTCATGGCGGTGAACAATGTCCGGCAGCGCCCGTCGCGAAGGCGCATGATGCCTTGTCCCGAGGCGACCGCGGTCTCGAATGTGAACCAGGCTTCGATCGTGCCTTCGTCCGAGGTCGCCTCGCCGCTGAGCTGCCAGGCGGTGGGCTTCGTCGTCGCCAGCGTCGCCTTGAGCATATCGGCGATGGCCTCGCGGCCTTCCATGGTCTTCACGTTCCAGGTGAAGGTCAGAAGATCGCGCCAGTAGCAATCGTCGACGAACAGATTGCCGGCTGCCGCTACGTCGCCGGCGTCAAGCGCCTGCGCAAAGGAGCCGAGCCATGCGGCGGCCTGTTTCGTTGGTGCCATTTCGAGCATGTCTTCCCTCTTCCTCCAATGCGCCCCATGCAGGGGCGGTAAATTGTCGAACCCGGCGCCGCCCCTCATCCGCCTGCCGGCACCTTCTCCCCGTGAAAACGGGGAGAAGGGACTTGGCTACAACGCCGGCGATCCCCTCTCCCCGTCCTTTACGGGGAGAGGGTAAGGGTGAGGGGCAGCGCTGACGCGGCATAAACTGGCCGTCAATCCCCCAGCGGCTCCATCTCCTTGCCGGTGCGGTGGATCTGGGCGTTGTACTTGATGCGGCGCACGGTTTCGCGCGCCGACCCGTCGAGCTTATAGGCCGAGGCCACCGCCAAGAGGTCGATCATCGCCAGGAAGGCGAAGCGCGATGCGGTCGGCTTCAGCGTGTCGGGATATTCGGGCACGGCAACCGTCAGCCTGACGTCGCAGGCGCGCGCAAGCTCTGTGTCGGGCGCCGTCACGGCGATGGCGTTGGCGCGGTAGTGCTTGGCGAGTTCGACGGCCTCGATCACCTCGCGCGTGCGCCCGGTCGCCGAAATGGCGATCACCAGATCGCCGGGTTTCAGCGTCGAGGCGGTCATGCGCATCAGATAGGGGTCGCATTGAGCGCTGATCGATATGCCGTAGCGAAACAGCCGGTATTGCGTTTCCTGCGCCAGCGCCGAGGAACTGCCGCCGAGGCCGAAGACGGTAACCTGGCGCGCCTTGGCAACGAGTTCGGCGGCCTTCTGCAGCTGCGCCGGGTCGAGTTGGCGCTCGGCCTCCTGCAGCGCCCGGCGCGCTTCCCCGAACACGGCGTTCCAGAACGGCATGCCGTTGTCGCCGCTGGTCGCCGGCGGCTTGCCCAGATAAAGCGCGCCGACGACAAGGCTTTGCGCCAGCTTCAGCTTGAAATCGCGCACGCCCTCGCAGCCGATGGCGCGGCAGAACCGGGTGACCGTCGGTTCGCTGACCCCGGCGCGCTGGGCAAGGGCAGCATTGGAGGCGTCGACGGCGTATTTGACGTCGTCCAGCACGACATCGGCGACGCGGCGCTCGGCCGGGCGCAGCTCGGCATAGGAATCCTTGACCAGCGAGATGATGTCGGGGATGCGCCGGAGGTCGCGCCCTTCCAGATCACTGCTCACTTCCTGGCTGTCAGCTTCGGTCATCAAGTCGGTCTTCCCTGTCTTTTCGACCTGACCTCTTACCATGTTTGCACGCTGTCGTTCCATGCGCCTGGCCCTGGGTGCAACCGGTGCTCCGGGCAGGCCGGGCCGAATTTTCGCCCGGCTGAGGAGGCCGACATACCGTTTCTGTCGCGGCTCTACGCTTCGACCCGCGTCGAAGAACTCGCCGTGACGGATTGGAGCGAGGCGCAGAAGGCTGCCTTCCTCGACATGCAGTTCCAGGCGCAGCGCGCCCACCATATCAGGCACTATCCAGAGGCAGAGTGGCTGGTGGTGAACCGCGCCGGGCAGGATATAGGACGTCTCTATATCGAACGCCGGCCGAGCCAGCATCGCATCATCGACATCGCTTTCCTGCCGGCATACCGCCGCAACGGCTATGGTTCGCCCTGTTGCGCGACCTGGTCAAGGAGGTATGGTTAGCCGGCAAATCAGCCTCCATTCCATGTCGAAAAGAACAATCCGGCGCGGCAGCTCTATGTCAGGCTCGGCTTCACGGTCGTCGAGGACAAGGGCGTCTACGACCTGATGGCCTGCGCGCCCCCGGTGGCACCGAATCAGCCAAGGCCGAAGTAGCACGCGGCTAAATGCCGGTGATCCGATGCAGCAAAATCCGCCTCGACGTCGTCCCCATGCATGTCGCCCAAAAGTGGCCTCGGTTTTGGGAGAACGACATGCCGTGAAAACAAAGACCTAAAGCGCGTCGCATGAATCCGTTTCGACGCGACGTGCTTTGGCCTTGTCGTCAGGCCACCCCAAGAAGCGAAGAGGGCGAGAAGGCACCCCCGCCAAATCTCGAGCTACCACCACTAGCTCCAGTCATGCTAACCACCCTTCATGGCACAGAAGAAAGCTTTCGAGGTCGATTCCTGGCTGTCGCGGCCCGATCCGCGCACCTCGATCGTCCTGCTCTATGGTCCTGATCGGGGGCTCGTTTCCGAGCGGGCGAAAGCCTTTGCCGAAAAGACCGGGCTGCCGCTGGATGATCCGTTCTCCGTGGTCCGGCTCGAGGGCTCGGAGGTCGACCGCGACGAGGGCCGGCTGCTCGACGAAGCGCGCACCGTGCCGATGTTTTCCGACCGGCGGCTGCTGTGGGTGCGCAACGCCACCGGCCAGAAGGCGCTGGCCGACGACGTCAAGGCGTTGACAGCGGAGCCCGCGCGGGACGCCATCATCCTGATCGAGGCCGGCGATCTCAAGAAGGGCGTTGGCCTGCGCGCCGTGGTCGAAGGCGCCGACAATGCCATGGCGCTGCCCTGCTACGCCGACGAGGCCCGCGACATCGACACGGTCATCGACGACGAGCTGCGCAAGGCCGGCATGTCGATGACGCTGGAGGCAAGGCAGGCGCTGCGCCGCAATCTAGGCGGCGACCGGCTGGCTTCGCGTGGCGAGATCGAGAAGCTCGTCCTCTACGCTCACGGCCAGAAGGAGATCGGACTGGAGGAGGTCAGGGCGATGTCCGGCGACGTGTCCGGCGCCTCGTTCGACGACGCCGTGGATGCGCTTCTCGAAGGCAAGATCGGCGACTTCGACACCGCTTTCACCCGCCACTGCCAGTCCGGCGGCCCGCCTTTTCTCGTTCTGTCCTCCGCCATGCGGCAATTGCAGCAGATCCAGGTCATGCGCGGCCAGATGGAATCGAGCGGCCGCAACGCGGCCTCGGTCGTTGCCGGCGCGCGCCCGCCGGTTTTCTTCTCGCGACGCAAGCTGGTGGAGAAGGCGCTGGAACGCTGGAGCAGCGAAGCGCTTGGCCGCGCGCTGACCCGGCTGCAGACGGCGGTGCTGCAGACACGGCGCAGACCAGACCTCTCCGTCGCACTGGCAAGACAGGCGCTGCTGGGGATAGCGGTTGAGAGCGCGAGATTGGCGCAGCGGTAGTTAGCTGTGGGCGGATAGCCAACTATCAACGTCAGCGCCGCCCCTTTATTGCCCTGCCGGGCATTTCTCCCCGTATAGCGACGGGGGAAGGGCAGTTGCAGCCTTGGCGCTTGTTCCGAAACGCAGACGATTGGCGAAAACATCGGCGAAAGCCTCCCTCTCCCCGTCTCTATGCGGCGAGAGGATGCCGGCAGGCAGGTGAGGGGCAGCGCCAACGTTCGGCAAGTACGGGCATGAAAACAACCGATAGCGAAAAAAGAGCCAAGCGATTCGCAAAGTTCGCCGGCTATCAGTCTCGCTTCAACCTGCGGCAAACCTCGTCCAGTTGCTCAAGGCTGCGATAGGCGACCCGAAGCAGGCCGCCGCCTTTGCCCTTGTGGTCGACGGTCACGATCATGCCGAGCGTGTCGGTCAGCAGCTTTTCGAGCGCCAGCGTATCCGCGTCTTTCTGTTCCGGCGTGGCCGCGGGCCGAGCTTCTTTCGCGGCGCTGCCGGCCGGCATCTGCGCCAGCGCCTCGGCCTGGCGCACGGAAAGCCCCTCCTCGACGATGCGCTTGGCGAGGCCGGCCGGATCCTCCGCCGTCACCAGCGTGCGGGCATGCCCCGCCGACAACACGCCGTCGATCAGCATGTCGCGGATCACGTCAGGCAATTTCAGCAGCCGCAGCGTATTGGCGACATGGCTGCGGCTCTTGCCGATCACCTGGCCGAGATCGGCCTGTGTATAGCCATGGTCGTCGATCAGCTGCTGGTAGCCCTGCGCTTCCTCGACCGCGTTGAGGTCGGCACGCTGGACGTTCTCTATGATCGCCAGTTCGAGCGCGGTGCGGTCATTGACATCGCGAATGATGACCGGGATTTCGGTCAGCCCGGCGCGCTGTGCCGCCCGCCAGCGGCGCTCGCCGGCGATGATCTCGTAGCGGCCGGCCTGTGTCGGCGATGGCCGCGCGACGACCGGCTGCACGACGCCATGTTCGCGGATCGACTGAGCCAGATCGGTAAGTTCGGCGTCACCAAAATGCCGGCGTGGATTCTTCGGGTTGGGACTGAGAAACTCGATCGGCACCTTGCCATCGGCGCTCATGCCGGGCTTTTCCGGCGCCGCCGGGCGATCGATCTCGCCGATCAGCGCTGCCAGTCCCCGCCCCAATCTTTTTCTCGAAAGGTCTTCGCTCATCTTTATTCCAGGCTTCAGATGGTTGTCTTTAGATCGTTTCGGTATCGAATCGGCTGTTGATTATGCGCAGGAACTCATCAAGCGGCGCGCAATTTGCGCTCGCGGCGGATGACCTCGGAGGCCAATTGCAGGTAGGCTTGGCTGCCCGAGCATTTCAGATCGTACAGAATCGCCGGCTTGCCATAGGACGGCGCCTCGGACACCCGCACATTGCGCGGAATGATGGTCTCGTAGACCTTGTCGCCCATGTGCTCCCGGACGTCCTGCACCACCTGGTTGGCCAGATTGTTACGTCCGTCATACATGGTCAGCACGATGCCCTGGATGGTGAGCTCCGGATTGATCGAGCGGCGCACCTGCTCGACCGTTTCCAGCAACTGGCTGAGGCCTTCAAGCGCGAAGAACTCGCATTGCAGCGGCACCAGCACCGAATCGGCGGCCGCCATCGAATTGAGCGTGAGCAGATTGAGCGACGGCGGGCAGTCGATCAGCACATAGCCGAAATTGGCCGAGCGCTCGGCCGCGGCGCGCAAGGCGTTGCGCAGCCGCAGCACCCGGTCCGGCGCCGAAGCGATTTCCATTTCGATGCCGAGCAGATCGAGCGTCGACGGCACGATCGACAGGCCCGGCACGGCGGTCGGAACCGCCGCGGCTTCGAGATCCAGCTCGCCCGTCAGCACGTCATAGGACGAGACCGTGCGGTCCTTGCGGTCGATGCCGAGACCGGTGCTGGCGTTGCCTTGCGGATCGAGATCGACGATCAGCACTTTTTCGCCGATGGCCGCCAGCGCCGTGGCCAGATTGATGGCGGTGGTCGTCTTGCCGACGCCGCCCTTCTGGTTGGCTACGGTGATGATTCGAGGACCATTCTTCATCATGGGTCTATGCCAGAAATTCATTTTTGGGTCGCCAAAATAGCCCGACAAGGCGAAGATCAGACAGGTCGCACGTCAGACAGTTCAAGGATGACGCCATGGGGGTCGGTTACACTGGGATGTTCTACCAGATCGAAGGACCATCGGTTAACGCTTTCTTGCACCTCCGCGCGATAATCCCTGCCTTTGTGGAATAGCCCGCGCGCGCCCGACGTCAGCCAAGGCGCCGACAGGTCCAGCAATACCGAGAGCGAGGCCAAGGCCCGCGCCGTGACGATTTGCGGCGTCGAAACAAGTGCGTGGCTGTCTTCGATGCGCCGCGCCACGACCCGTGCCGGCAGGTTGAACTGGCCGATGACGGTCTGCAGGAACGACGCCTTCTTGCGGTTGCTTTCCACCAGATCGATGCTCGCCCCATCGCGCTCGGCGAGCAGGAAGGCCATGACCAGGCCCGGAAATCCGCCGCCCGAACCGATGTCGACCCAGCGCGTGGCATTGGGCTCTATGCGTCCAAGCTGTGCGCTGTCGAGGATGTGGCGGTGCCAGACATCGCCCGAGGTCGACTGCGCCACCAGATTGATGCTGCGGTTCCATTTCTGGAACATCCGCTCGAACGCCGTCAGGCGATCGAATGTTTCACGTGAAACCGGGCCGGCCGCGTCCTGCAGGCTCTTCCAGGACATAGGACTCACGCAACATTCCTCTGGGCGCTCTCATGGTGGTGGACATGCGCGACAATGATCGCCAATGCGGCAGGCGTCATGCCCTCCATGCGCTGGGCGTCAGCGATGGAGCGCGGCCGCCGCGCCTGCATCTTCTGCTTCAACTCATTGGACAGACCAGGCACGCCGGCGAAATCGACGCTTTCCGGGATCTGCCGGCTCTCCTCATGCCGGATCTGGGCGACGTCGGTCTTCTGACGGTCGAGGTAAACAGAATATTTCGCCTCCGTTTCAAGGCGCTCCGCCGTCTTGGCATCAATTGCCGCAAAGCGCGGTTCAATCGTCGCCAGCCAGGCGAGGTCGACGCCGGGGTAGGCCAGCAGCTCATAGCCCGACCGGCGAACGCCATCGCGATTGATCTCCAGTCCGTGCCGCGCCGCCTCATTAGGCGTCATCGTCAGCGCGGTAGCCAGCTGCCGAGCTTCGTCGAGCCGCTGCATGACATTGCCATAACGCTGCATGCGTTGCGCCGAAGCGATCCCCAGCTTCTCCGCCAGCGACGTCAACCGCTCGTCCGCATTGTCCGCGCGCAGCGACAGCCGGAATTCGGCGCGCGAGGTGAACATCCGGTACGGTTCGCTGATGCCGCGACTGGTCAGGTCGTCGACCATCACACCGATATAGGCCTCGGTGCGGCTGAGCACGACCTGCTCGCCGCCCGACGCCCGCCGCGCCGCGTTGATGCCGGCCAGCAAGCCTTGCCCGGCTGCCTCCTCATAACCGGTCGTGCCGTTGATCTGCCCGGCGAGGAAGAGCCCGGCGACGCGCTTGGTCTCGAGTGTCTGATCAAGCTCGCGCGGATCGACATGATCATACTCGATCGCATAGCCGGGCTGCAGCATCACAGCCCGCTCCAGGCCCGGAATGGTCTTCAAAATATCGAGCTGGACATCCTCGGGCAGCGAGGTCGAGATGCCATTCGGATAGACGGTGGCGTCGTCCAGCCCTTCCGGTTCGAGAAAGATCTGATGCCCATCCCGGTCGCCGAACTTGACGATCTTATCCTCGATCGACGGGCAGTAACGTGGCCCAACGCCTTCGATCGAACCGGAATACATGGCGGAGCGGCCGAGATTGGCACGGATCAGCTCGTGGGTGGCGGTGGTCGTGCGCGTGATGCCGCACTCGATCTGCGGCGTCTCGATACGATCGGTCATCAGCGAGAACGGCACCGGATCCTCGTCGGCCGCCTGGCTTTCGAGCGACGCCCAGTCGATGGTCCGCCCGTCCAGCCGCGGCGGCGTACCAGTCTTCAAGCGGCCGAGTTGAAACCCGGCGCGGGACATCGTCGCCGACAGGCCAAGGCTCGCCTGCTCGTTCATGCGGCCGGCGACAATCTTCTTCTCGCCGATATGAATGAGGCCGCGCAGGAAAGTTCCGGTCGTGAGCACCACCGCGCTGCAAGCAAGCCTGCGGCCATCGGCCAGCAGGACGGCTGAGATCCGCCCGTCCACGATTTCGAAGTCCAGCACCTCGGCCTCGACTACGTCGAGATCGTTCTGCTGCCGAATCGCTTCCTGCATCGCCAGGCGATAGAGCTTCCTGTCGGCTTGCGTGCGCGGGCCGCGTACCGCTGGGCCTTTGCGTCGGTTGAGCAGGCGGAACTGGATGCCCGCAGCATCCGCCACACGGCCCATCAGGCCGTCCATGGCGTCGATCTCGCGCACCAGATGCCCTTTGCCAAGCCCGCCGATCGCCGGGTTGCACGACATCACGCCGATCGTCTCGAAGCGCAACGTCACCAGCGCGGTCCTGGCGCCGGCACGCGCGGCGGCGCTCGCAGCCTCGCAACCCGCATGGCCGCCGCCCACCACAACCACATCATAGTGATCGGTCATTTCCAAATCCTGGACTCGAAAGAGATAGAGGACACATGTCCCCGCGGGGCGAAGCTGTCAAGAAAACTTCGCGGCAAGTTTCACGTGAAACAGAGCGGCAGGGTCCGGCAACGCCGTTTCACGTGAATCAATGGAACGATTGGGGGAATCCAGCGCTGCCGGTGTTTCACGTGAATCCTTAAGCGTCTTCGCCCCGGTGCGTGTTTCACGTGAGTCATTTCCCAATGCAGAACTGCGCGAAGATCACATCCAGCATGTCCTCGACATCAATGGCGCCGACAATTCGGCCGAGCCGATCCGCCGCCAGCCGCAATTCCTCCGCACGCAGTTCCTGGCCTATGGCACGGCCGTCGGTCGCCCGAAGCAGATGGCGGTTCGCTTCGCCAAGCAATTCGACGTGGCGCAGACGTGACGGCAGAACATCGCCAAGGTTGCCGGCCGCCTCCACCGCGCGCTGGCCGATCTCCGCGAGCAGCGCGTCCACGCCCGCCCCATTCAGGATCGAAATAACGAGATCATAATGACGGCTCGCTGCCACTGCCGCCTGCTCGTCGAGCAGATCGAGCTTGGTCCCGACCCGCAGCACCGGTACCGAACCGGGCAGAGAACCGACATCGCCGGGTTTCGCCACGTCCTCCAACAGCAACACGAGATCGGCGCGATCGGCCTTGGCTCGCGCTTTCTCGATACCGATCGCTTCGACCTTGCCTGTCGCCTCACGCAATCCCGCTGTGTCCGTCAACCGGATGCGCAACCCCCCGAGATCCAGCGCCACCTCGAGCAGATCCCGCGTCGTGCCAGGCTCATCCGTTACAATAGCTGCATCGCGCCGCGCCAAGGCGTTGAACAGACTCGACTTGCCGGCGTTCGGCGCGCCGAGGATCACAACCTCAAAGCCGTCGCGGATGATCTCGGCGGTGCGGAAACCGGCGATGTGGCAGGCGATCTCGCCGATCATCATTCCGACATCGGACCATACCGTCTCCGAAACGGCACCGGGCACATCGTCCTCATCGGCAAAGTCGATCTCGGCCTCGATCATGGCGCGTGCATGGACAAGCCTGCGACGCCAGCCAAGATAGAGCTCACTCTGGACCCCCTCGGCATTCCGGAGGGCAAAGCGCCGCTGCGCTTCGGTCTCGGCGTTGACCAGATCCGCCAGCGCCTCGGTCTCGACCAGATCGACCTTGCCATTGAGAAAGGCGCGGCGCGTGAATTCGCCAGCCTCGGCATGCCTGACGCCGGCAAAGCCGGTGATTGTCTCCAGCATCCTGGCCACCACCGCGCGCCCGCCATGGACATGAAATTCGGCGACATCCTCACCGGTGAAGCTGGCCGGCCTTGGGAAGAAGATGACCAACCCGCTGTCCAGCACCGTTCCATCCGGTGCCCTGAACGTGCGCAAGAGCGCCACCCGGTCCTTAACCATGCCGCCGACGATCGTTTCGACCACGAATCGAGTCTGCGAGCCGGAAATGCGGATGACGGCGACGCCGGCTGGTAGCCGGCCACTGGACAGCGCAACGATCGAATCGGCTGAAATCATTTGCCCACCCTATCGAACCGCCCTAGCTTCCGCCACACCTAACCAAGTTGCCGCCCAACTACCCACTGTGACCGAGTTGCCCGTTGTGACATTGCCCGCGCAAAACCTGCTTGCCGACGAAGCCAGCCCCTATTTGCAGCAACACAGCGGCAATCCGGTGCATTGGCGGGCCTGGTCGCCGGCTTCGCTCGAAGAGGCAAGAGCCCTGGACAGGCCGATCCTGCTCTCCGTCGGCTATGCCGCCTGCCACTGGTGCCATGTCATGGCCCATGAAAGCTTCGAGAACCACGACGTCGCCGCCGTCATGAACCGTCTGTTCGTCAATATCAAGGTGGACCGAGAGGAGCGCCCCGACATCGATCAGATCTATATGGCCGCGCTCTCCTCCATGGGCGAGCAGGGCGGCTGGCCGCTGACCATGTTCCTGACGCCGGATGGCAAGCCGTTCTGGGGCGGCACCTATTTTCCCAGGGAGCCGCGCTTTGGCCGCCCGGGCTTCATCCAGGTGATGGAGGCGGTGGACAAGGCTTGGCGCGAGAAGAGGGCCAGCCTGAACCAGAGCGCCGACGGCCTGACCACCCATGTCGAGGCGCGGCTCTCGGGCGCTCATGCCAAGGCGCTTCTCGATCGCGATACATTGTCCGATCTTGCCGGCCGCATCTCCGGCATGATCGACCGTGACCTTGGCGGCCTGCGCGGCGCGCCCAAATTCCCGAATGCGCCATTCATGCTCACGCTGTGGCTGTCTTGGCTGCGCGACGGCGATCCCACGCATCGCGACGACGTGCTCATCAGCCTGGAACAGATGCTGGGCGGCGGCATCTATGATCACATCGGCGGCGGGCTCAGCCGTTACTCGACCGACGCGGAATGGCTGGTGCCGCATTTCGAAAAGATGCTCTACGACAACGCCCAGCTCATCCGCTTGTGCAACTGGGCATACGCGGCGAGCGGCAACGACTTGTTCCGGACGCGAATCGAAGAGACCGTGGAGTGGCTGCTGCGCGAAATGCGCGTCGACGGCGGTGCCTTTGCCGCCAGCCTGGACGCCGACAGCGATGGCGAGGAAGGCCTTTTCTACACCTGGGCCAAGGAGGAGATCGAAGCTGTCCTCGGCGACAATTCTAGCTTGTTTTTCAAACACTTCACGCTCTCCAGCCCGCACGGTTGGGAAGGCAAGCCGGTTGTCCATCAAACCCGCGCCCAGCAAACCCAAAGCGTGGCCGCTCGCGAACGGCTGATACCGCTCAAGACAGAACTTCTCACCGCTCGCGAAGGTCGGGTTCGGCCAGGCCTCGACGCGAAAGCCCTGACCGACTGGAACGGCCTGATGATCGCGGCGCTCGCGGAGGCCGGCCGATCGCTGGCGCGACCCGACTGGATCGATGCGGCGGCCAAGGCCTTTGCCCATATCAGCGCCGCCAGCCGCGACGGCCGCCTGCCGCACTCCATGCTTGGCGTCAGAAAGCTGTTTCCTGCTTTGTCCAGCGACTATGCCGCCATGACCAATGCGGCGATCTCGCTGTTCGAGGCGTCAGGCAATTGGCGCTATGTCGATCAGGCCAGCCGGTTCATCGAGCAGCTCGACCGCTGGCACTTCGATGCCGAGGGCACCGGCCACTACCTGACCGCTTCCGACAGCACGGACGTGCCGATCCGCATCAGGGGCGATGTCGACGAGGCCATTCCGTCAGCCACCAGCCAGATCATCGAAGCGCTGGTCCGGCTGGCTTCCGTTACCGGCGATCTCGAACTGCAGGAGAGAGCGTGGAAGATCGCCGAGCACGCCGCCGGCCGGGCGGCGCAGCAGGCCTATGGTCAGGCGGGCATCATCAATGCGTGTGCGCTCGCGATCGAGCCGTTGAAGTTGGTCGTGGTGGACAAGCTGGAGGATCCAACGCTCGTTACGGTTGCGAATCGACGTCCTGACCCGCGTCGCGTCGACATCATTGCGGCGATTGGTTCGGAAGCGAATCGACCCTTGCTGCCCGGCGGCATTTTCCCACCGACCAACAGGGCGGGCGCCTGGCTTTGTACGGGCCAGCTTTGCCTTCCCGCTGTAAGCGACCCGCAAGAGCTCGAGCCTCTTCTGCGCCGCCAATAGGCAACTCGGGAAATGTGTGAGGCGATTTTCCGTCGGGCGGCGTCCGCTTCCGCCTGTACAGCCGAAGGCAATGTCCTGACCGATTTCGCATCCGGCCGCGGCTTGAACAGCAGATCCCTGGCCGCGATCACCGCGCCGACCATGATCAGCGCGCAGGCAAGCGCCACGGACCAGTGGAACACGCCAAACCCGGCCAACTACAGCACGATCACCGAAAACAGCGGCGCGGCATAAGACAAGGCACCCAGGATCATTATGTCCCCGTGCTTGCAGCCATGGTCCCAGGCGTAGAAGCCGGCTCCGAGCGGGATCGTGCCGAGAACAAGGATCGCGGCCCACTGCATCGTCGTTTCGGGCCAGACCGTGATTTCCAGCGTCAGATGCAACACCAGCGCAACCACGGCGGCGATGAAGCAGTAGCCGGCCACGACATCGGTCGGCACCTGGCCGAAGCGCCGCGACAGGACGGAATAGCCGGCCCAGATGAAGGCACAGAACAAGGCAATGACATGACCCTTCATCCCGCCATTCGCGAGACCGATAGTGCCGCCCTTGGTGATCACCACGATCGCCCCGGCAAGGCCAAGGACGACGCCGACAAGGTGGTGAGCCTTGAGCCTTTCGCCCGGCAGGAAGGCGGCGAGGACGACGATCAGCAAGGGCCAGAGATAGGCTATTAGGCTGACCTCGACAGGCGGCGCCGACTGAATCGCGAAGAAATAGGCGCAGTGATAGATGCACAATCCCGCAATCCCTGTCGCCCAGACCTTCCATGGCTGCCGCAGCGAACGGACCGCGTCTGGGCGGAAGGTCCAGCTACCCATTCCGACAAGCGCACCGAGAAAGAACGTCGCCGCCGCCAGCTGAAAGGGCGGTATCGGCCCCGCGGCCGTGGAAAGCAGCGCCAGAAACGACCAGGTCAGGATGGCTGAAAAGCCGACAAGCGTCGGGATGATCTTCTTCATGTCACTTCCAACCGCGCAGTGGTCAAAACAGCAAACCGGCTCGGGCAGGATCATGCCTCAACAAGACGCGGACCATCGCACAAGGCTGGCACCGTCCGCCGCCGCATACAGCCACGCGGTATCCGGAATGCGACCCATCTGGAGGCAACAAAAAACCCCATCCCGCTTGACCGGAATGGGGCCTGATGCGCGGTCCGGGAAATTCCCGATAGCCGGTTACGTGTTCATCGAATCGAAGAAGTCGGCATTGGTCTTGGTCTGCTTCAGCTTGTCGATCAGGAACTCGATCGCGTCGGTGGTGCCCATCGGCGCCAGGATACGGCGCAGCACGAAGATCTTCTGCAGGTCCGAACGCGCGACCAGAAGGTCTTCCTTGCGGGTACCGGACTTGAGGATGTCTATCGCCGGATAGATGCGCTTGTCGGCCACCTTGCGATCCAGCTGGATTTCGCAATTGCCGGTGCCCTTGAACTCCTCGAAAATGACTTCGTCCATACGGCTGCCGGTGTCGATCAGCGCCGTGGCGATGATGGTCAGCGAACCGCCTTCCTCGATGTTGCGCGCCGCTCCGAAGAAGCGCTTCGGCCGCTGCAACGCGTTGGCGTCGACGCCGCCGGTCAGCACCTTGCCGGAGGACGGCACGACGGTGTTGTAGGCGCGGCCGAGGCGGGTGATGGAATCGAGCAGGATGACGACGTCGCGGCCATGCTCGACCAGGCGCTTGGCCTTCTCGATGACCATTTCGGCGACCTGCACGTGGCGCACCGCCGGCTCGTCGAAGGTCGAGGAGATGACTTCGCCTTTGACCGAGCGCTGCATGTCGGTCACCTCTTCCGGGCGCTCATCGATCAGAAGCACGATCAGATAACACTCCGGATGGTTGGCGGTGATGGAGTGCGCGATGTTCTGCAAAAGCACCGTCTTGCCGGTGCGCGGCTGCGCGTTGATCAAGGCGCGCTGCCCTTTGCCGATCGGCGCCACCAGATCGATCACCCGAGACGATATGTCCTTGGTGGCCGGGATCTCGACCTCCATCTTCAGCCGCGAGGTCGGATAGAGCGGCGTCAGATTGTCGAAATGGATCTTGTGGCGAATCTTTTCGGGATCGTCGAAATTGATCGTGTTGACCTTGAGCAGCGCGAAATAGCGCTCGCCCTCTTTCGGGCTGCGGATCGGCCCTTCGACCGTATCGCCGGTCTTCAGCGAAAAGCGGCGGATCTGCGACGGCGAGATGTAGATGTCGTCGGGACCTGGAAGATAGTTGGCATTGGCGGAGCGCAGGAAACCGAAACCATCCTGCAGCACCTCGACCACACCTTCGCCGATGATCTCGACGTCCTGTGCTGCCAGCTTCTTCAGGATCGCGAACATCAGCTCCTGCTTGCGCATGACGCTGGCGTTCTCGACCTCGAGCGATTCGGCATAGGCGATCAGCTCTGGCGGTTTCTTGTTCTTGAACTCGGTAAGTTTCATTTCTTGCATAGACGGACTCTGGGTGAGCTTTGGGAAAATATCGGCGGGATGCGACAAATGCCGGGCGCGGCCGAAAACAATGAGGGGCGGCGCATGACGGGAAGGAAGACCCGTCTTTTATCGTCGGTCTGGTGAAAGAGCAAGCCGCGTTTTACGGACCTGACAGGCCTCAGAAAGGCTTGACGACAACCAGGATCACAATTGCCACCATCAGCAATGTGGGGATCTCGTTGACGATCCGCCAGTGCCGCGCCGGCTTTTCATTGCGATCCTCGGCGAATTTGCGCACCGCGCCGGCGAGATAGCCGTGAACCGCGGACAACAGGAGCACCGCCGCGATCTTGGCGTGCAGCCAGCCGCCCTGGAAACCAAAGCCTTTCCAGGCGAGCCAGAGGCCGAACATCCAGGTGAGGATCATTGCCGGATTGATGATGCCGCGCAGCAGACGCCGCTCCATTACCTTGAAGGTCTCCGATTGCACCGAGCCCTTTTCGGCATCGGCATGATAGACCAGTAAGCGTGGCAGATAGAGCATGCCGGCCATCCACGAAATGACGGCAAGGATATGGATCGCCTTTGCCCAGGGATAGAAACTGTCAGGCGCGACCAAAAACAACAGTGCGGTGAGCACAACAAGCGCCGCGATACCGACGACCATGCGCATCATTGCCTGACCGGTGCTGTTCGTGTTTCCGGTGCTGTCCGACCGAGCCATCAGCGTGTCGCGCTCCTCACCTGTTTCACCATCGCCTCGACATGCGCGACCGGGGTCTCCGGCGTGATGCCATGGCCGAGATTGAAGATCAGCGGGCCTTCGCCCAATGCCTTCAGGATTGCCTCGACGCCATAGGCGAGCGCCTGGCCGCCGGCCACCAGCCGCAACGGATCGAGATTGCCCTGGACAGCGCCCGAACGCTGCAAGTCCTTCGCGGTCTCCAGCGGCACCGTCCAATCGATCCCCAGGCCGGTTACGCCGGTCTTCTCCCGATAGGTCTGGTAGCGCGCACCGGCGCCCTTGGGAAAACCGATGATCGGCACATCGGGATAGACAGCCCTTACCTGCCGGACGATCTCGGCCATCGGCTGAACGCAGAACCGTTCAAAAGAGGCATCGTCGAGCACGCCGGACCAGGAATCGAATATCTGCACCACGTCAGCGCCGGCCTCGATCTGCCGGATCAGGTAGGCCGCCGAATGATCGGCGAGTACCTTCAGCAATTGTTGAAAGGCGACCGGTTCGCGATAGGCGAACAGCCGCGCCGGCGCCTGGTCCGACGTACCGTGGCCGGCAATCATATAGGTCGCCACCGTCCATGGCGCGCCGCAGAAGCCGATCAGGGTCGTCTCGTCGGGCAGTTTCGCCCGCAGCCGACGAACCGTCTCGTAGACCGGTTCGAGATTCACGTGAAACATGCTGCTCTCCAGAGCCGCAATCTCGGCGGCCGAGATCGGCGTCAGCAGCGGGCCCCGCCCCTCTTCGAAGCGAACATCACGGCCAAGCGCGTGCGGGACGACAAGGATGTCGGAGAACAGGATCGAGGCGTCGAAGCCGAAGCGCTCGATCGGCTGCAGCGTCACTTCGACGGCAAGGGCGGGATCGTAACAGAGGTCAAGGAATGAGCCGGCACGTCGGCGCGTTTCACGATACTCCGGCAGATAGCGCCCGGCCTGGCGCATCATCCAGAGCGGAGGAGGAAAATGAGCCTTGCCCTTCAGGACATCCAGCATGATCCGGTTCTGGGGCATCGAGCGCTCGCTTCTCCAAGCCTCTTTCTAATCAAATATTCTTATATCTAAGATTCTTCTGATTCTAAGAGTCTGTTGGTTGTGGTGGTTGTCACCTGTCCCGCTTCATCAAGCAAAAAGCCAGCAAGCATATTGTCGCGCGCTTCTTTCTCCCGAATGCAGGGTTCTGGGGACGATCAGGAATCCATCATCGGAGTCAAAGCGTTACGCCGCCGCCGGAAAAGCCGGCCCTGTGGACGGACGAGAGGCAAAGGACATCCTCCCCGGATTTGTCCCCAGCCGCCCGACGAAGCCGACAGCACATCGAATTGTGGACAAACTGGCATCTGATACAGTCGCCTCCGACGAGCCCGGCTCGTTGTCCGACCTTATCCACATCCGCCCACAGACCCAGGTGATCCCCTGTGAACAAACCCCAGAGCTTCTTTCACCTGCACCTGATTTCCGACGCGACCGGCGAAACGCTGCTCGCCGCCGGCCGCGCAGCTTCCGCGCAATACAAGGATGCGCGCGCCATCGAGCATATCTACCCGCTCATCCGCACCGAAAAACAGGTGGCCAAGGTTTTCGAGGACATCGAGGAGGAGCCGGGCATCATTCTCTATACGGTCGTCGACCAGAAGCTGGCGCGCGGCATAGACGAACGTTGCGCGGCCATGGGTCTGCCCTGTGTCTCGGTGCTGGAGCCGGTGCTTACCGTCTTCCAGTCCTATCTTGGCACGCCGGCGGGCCGCCGCGTCGGCGCCCAGCATGTTCTCGACGCCGAATATTTCCGCCGCATCGATGCCCTCAATTTCACCATGGAACATGATGACGGCCAGCTGCCGGCCAATATGGACGATGCCGATATCGTGCTCATCGGTATTTCGCGTACGTCGAAGACACCGACCAGCATCTATCTCGCCAATCGCGGCATCAAGACCGCCAACATTCCGATCGTGCTCGGCGTGCCGGTGCCCGAAAGCCTGGTCAACGCCAAGGCGCCGCTGGTCGTCGGGCTGATCGCCACCGCCGAGCGCATCTCGCATGTCCGCCAGAACCGCATCCTCGGCAACAGCAGTTCTTACGTGCCGACAGATTACGTCGACCGCGCCGCCATCAACGAGGAACTTGCCTATGCCCGCCAGATCTGCACCAGGCACGGCTGGCCGATGATCGACGTCAGCCGCCGCTCGATCGAGGAAACGGCGGCGGCGATCGTTGCCCTGCGGGGGAAGAACAGATAGATGAGCGAAGAGTTGGTTTTGCGATTCCTAGCGGAAAGTCGGCGCTGCCCCTCACCTGCCTGCCGGCATCCTCTCCCCGTATAGGGACGGGGAGAGGGGCGTTGCCATCGATGGTTTCGCCAATCGCCAGCGTGGCCGGAAGGTGCGCCCGCGCCGAAGCTGCCCTTTTCTCCCCGTCCCTATACGGGGAGAAATGTCCGGCAGGACAATGAGGGGCGGCGCCGGCTTCACTGAATAAGCCCCGTACTCCAACCGCGCCTGTGTCCGCGCCTGTGTGGAAAAATGACCGAAAAAATCATCCTTGCCTCAGGCAGTCCGTTCCGCAAGGCGATGCTTCTCAATGCCGGCGTTGACGTCGAAGCGGTTCCCGCCGATGTCGACGAGCGGGCGCTGGAGGCGCCCTTACAGGACAGCGACGTTTCGCCGGAGGATGTCGCCCTCATCCTCGCCGAGGCCAAGGCCACCGAAGTCAGCGAGCGCAAGCCCGGCGCTCTGGTGCTCGGCTGCGACCAGACGCTGTCGCTCGGCGACGAGGTGTTCCACAAGCCGGCCGACATGGAAGGCGCGCGCCGCCATCTCCTGGCGTTGTCGGGCAAGACCCACCAGCTCAACAGCGCCGCCGTGCTGGTGCGTGACGGCAAGGTGCTGTGGCGGCATGTCGGCATCGCTTCGATGACCATGCGCAAGCTCGACCCCGCCTTCATCGGCCGCCATCTCGCCCGTGTCGGCGCCAAGGCGCTGGCCAGCGTCGGCGCCTACCAGGTCGAGGCTGAAGGCATCCAGCTTTTCGAAAAGATCGAGGGCGACCATTTCACCATTGTCGGCCTGCCGCTTTTGCCGCTGCTTGCCGAGTTGCGCACGCTGGGAGCGATCGATGGCTGAAGCGACCAAGAAAGCCTTCGTCACGGGCCATCCGGTCAAGCATTCCCGCTCGCCGAAGATCCATGGTTACTGGCTGGCCGAACACGGCATAGACGGCAGTTACGAGGCCATCGACGTCGCGCCGCAGGACTTCGCCGAATTCGTCGCGACCTTGCGGCCGGCCGGCTTTCGTGGCGGCAATGTCACCATTCCGCACAAGGAGGCCGCCTTCGCGCTGGCCGAGCGCCACGACCAGGCGGCGGAAGAGATCGGCGCCGTCAACACGTTGTGGTTCGAGGACGGCGTCTTGTGGGGCGGCAACACCGATGGTCACGGCTTTGCCGCCAATCTTGACGACTACGCACCGGGCTGGGCGAGCAACGGACCCGCGGTCGTGCTCGGCGCCGGCGGCGCGTCGCGCGCCATCATCCAGGCGCTGAAGCAACGCGGCATCGCCGACATCCGCATCGTCAACCGCACGCTTGCCCGGGCGCAGGAACTACGGGATCGTTTCGGCACCGGCATTTCGGCACACGGCATGGCTGCGACCAACGAGCTGCTTGCCGATGCCGGCGTGCTGGTCAACACCACGGCACTCGGCATGCATGGCAATGAAGGCCTCTCCGCCGATCCGGCCCTGTTGCCGGCCCACGCCATCGTTACCGACATCGTCTATGTGCCGCTTGAAACGCCGCTGCTGGCTGCCGCCCGCGCCAGGGGGCTGAAGACGGTCGACGGCCTCGGCATGCTGCTCAACCAGGCCGTGCCCGGTTTCGAACGCTGGTTCGGGGTCAGGCCAAAGGTTACGGCTGAGCTCCGTGCGATCATCGTCGCCGATCTGGTGCCGAAAGCATGATCGTGCTCGGTCTCACCGGCTCGATCGGCATGGGCAAGTCGACGACGGCCAGGATGTTCGCCGAGGCGGGCGTACCGGTTCACGACTCCGACGAGACCGTGCATCGCCTCTACGCCGGCAAGGCGGCGCCTTTGGTCGAGGCCGCTTTCCCCGGAACCACATCCGCCGGAGGCGTAGACCGCGCGAAACTGGCGGCCCGTGTGCTCGGCGACGCCGCCGCGCTGAAGCGGCTTGAAGCCATCATCCACCCGCTGGTTCGTGCCGACGCCGACACCTTCCTGGCCAAGCATCGTAACGCCGGCGAATCGATCGCCGTGCTCGACATTCCGCTGCTGTTCGAAACCGGTGGCCGCAACCGCGTCGACAAGGTCGTGGTCGTCACCGCGCCGGCCGAAATCCAGCGTCAGCGCGTGCTGGCGCGGCCGGGCATGACCGAGGAAAAACTGGCGTCGATCCTGGCCAAGCAGGTGCCGGCCGCGGAGAAACGCGACATGGCCGATTTCGTCATCGACACTGGCCAGGGGCTGGATGCCGCCCGCGCCGCCGTCGCCGCCATCATCGCCGAACTCTCCGGGGATAAGTCCGGCAAAGCCCCCTCCTGACGGCATGCTGGCGGCATTGCCCATTGCCATTTTGTTCCGGTCTCGCGATTCTGCTCTCTTGGAGCAACTGATTCGATGCGTGAGATCATCTTCGACACCGAAACCACCGGCCTTGATTCGCGCGATGACCGCGTGATCGAGCTTGGCGGCGTCGAGCTGGTCAATCGCTTCCCGACAGGCAAGACCTTCCACCACTACATCAACCCGCAGGGCCGCGCGATCCACGCCGAGGCGCAGGCGGTGCACGGCATCAGCGCGGCGGATCTTGCCGGCAAGCCGACCTTCGCCGAAATCGCCGAGGAGTGGCTGAAGTTCACGGAAGGCGCCAAGCTGATCGCTCACAACGCCACCTTCGATATCGGCTTCCTCAATGTCGAGTTCGCCCGGCTTGGTCATCCGCCGGTCGACAATGGGCTTGTCGTCGACACGCTGGCTCTGGCGCGCCGCAAGCACCCGATGGGCCCCAATTCGCTCGACGCGCTCTGCCGGCGCTACGGCATTGACAACACGAAGCGCACCAAGCACGGCGCCCTGCTCGATTCCGAACTGCTGGCCGAAGTCTATATCGAGCTGATCGGCGGCAAGCAGGCCGCCCTCATCCTCGACAGCGTGGCCGGCCCTTCCCAGGGCGGCGACAATGTCCGCCAGATCGAGATCGTTGTCGCCGAACGACCGGCACCGCTGCGGCCGCGCCTGACCGAAGCCGATCGCGCCGCCCATGCCGCCATGGTCGCCACGCTCGGCGAAAAGGCACTGTGGCTGCAAGCCACTTCATCCGAAGCAAGTGCCGCGGCGGCGTCGTAAGCAATTCCGGGAGAAGTGACGGGCCTCCGTCCGGAATTGTGTCAAGAAACAAGGACGAACCTCAATACGGCCATTCGCCCCGGCCCAGCGCCGCGACCGCATCGATAATGCGCGCGAAAGCTTCGGCCGCGGCCGGCACCGTGGTGCGGGCGCGCAGGAAACTGTGCACCAGGCGCTTCTCCTCATGCCACCACGCCTTGCCGCCGGCGGCCACGATACGGTCGCGATAGGTCTCGCCATCCGAGGACAGCGGATCGCACTCGGCTGTGATGACCACGGTGGGCGGCAGGCCGGAAAAGTCGGTGTCGCGCAAGGGCGAGAAGGTCGGATCGTCGGGCGATTGCCGCCTGACGGAGCGGACATCACGGTAAAAGGCGATATCGCCGACCGACAGCAGCGGTGCCTCCGCATGCTCGATATAGGAGCCGGAGCTTTCGTCGCCGCCGAGGCCGGGATAGATCAGCACCTGGCCGATCGCTGCGCGGGCGTGCCGGCGCGTTGCCTGCGCAACAGCCGCCGTCAGATTGCCGCCGGCACTCTCGCCGCACAGCACGATCGGCAGGCTGCCCGTCCCGGCCGCCCATTCGAAGGCGGCCAGCGCATCGTTGAAGGCAGCGGGGTGGACATGCTCCGGCGCCAGCCGATAGTCGACCGACAGCACGTCGAAGCCGGTGCCGGCGCAGATCTCGGCGCAGATGTCGTCATGGCTGTCGAGTCCGCCAAGGATGAAGCCACCGCCATGATAGTAGACGACCAGGGCTCGCGCGGCCTGGCCCGAGAGTTGGTAGCGCCGAACGGGAATGCCATGATCGGCGGCGGCGATCAGGCCGTCACGGGTCTTGACCCCCAACGGGCGCCCCTGGCGGAAGGCCCGGCACATCCGGTTATAGACCGCGCGCTGCTTGTCGACAGGCAGGCCGACGATCTCTTGCGGGTACCAGGCGTTGACGCTGTCAATATACGCCCACAGGGCCGGGTCTAGCCGGGTCTCGTACTTGCCGCGGCTGGTCATGTCAGTCTGCACGGCCGGGCGCATCAGAGCTCGGCATAAAGCTCGGCCGCGTTGTCGAAGCTGAAGCGCAGCGGCACCGAGCCTTCGACCTGCCAAGCGGTGACCGTCTCGCCGGCCAGCAGCCGGCAGGCGCCGTCGGTATCGGTGACCGCGCCGCCATAGAGCCGGTTGGCAAGGTTGAGGATGCCGGTCTGGTGCATGGCCGCGCTGCCGCTGCCGCAGGCATCCTTGACCAGCAGCACGCGAAAACCCTTGGCCACCGCATCCTTGACGGTGGCATCGATGCAGGCCTCGGTCCACACGCCCGATATGACCAGCCATTCGATGCCCGAAGCCTTGAGCTGATCGGCCGCTGGCCCGGACCGGAAGGCGCTGGCCTCGGCCTTGATCAGCAACGCCTCGCCACTGGCCGGTGCCACCTCGTGGCAGATCTCGGTCAGCGGGTCGCTCTTGTCGGAAAAGGCCGATTTGCCGTTGGCATCGAGCGGATGAAACGGCCGCTCCTGTTTGTCGAGATCGACGATATAGGCCCAGTGATGGAGCGGCACATGGTTCTCGCGTGCCGCCGCCTGCAGTCGCCGGACGTTGGCGAGGATTTTTTCAAAGCCCTCGACCAGGTAGCGCTGGTCCTGCCGGTGCTCTTCCTGCAGGTCGATGAAGACGGCGGCCACCGAACCGCGCTTGATGGAGATGGGACTTTTCATGCGGAGGAGCCTTGGCTCAACGCCGGCGTCGCCCTGTCCAGCGATCTGGCGCAAGCCGTTGCGATTGGCCGGCGCCCCCCCCATGTCGTCATCCCAGGGCGAAGCAGGAGCGCAGCTCCGTCGCGGAGACCCTGGGATCCATGCCGTGACGTTGATCGAATAATGCAGCGGAGCAGAATTCCGTAGCCGTTGCATCGCTTTGGCGTCACGGCATGGATCCTAGGGTCTGCGCCGCGTCGCTGCGCTCCTTGCTTCGCCCTAGGATGACGAAAGCGCGGGGCGTTCCATCTGGTTGCCAACGGAGACGGACCCAGCATCAAACCTGTTTCTCCAGGAACTCATCCTCATAGGGGAAGCGCGACAGAAGTTCGGTGCCGGTGTCGGTGATCAGGATTTCGTCCTCCAGCTTGACGCCCTCGCGGCCGCCCTTCTCGCCAATATAGCTTTCCACGCTCACCACCATGCCTGGCACGATATGGCCGTCGCGGCCATAGGTCTCGTAGTCCATCGCATGGGCGATGAACGGCGTCTCGCCATGCATGCCGACGCCGTGCATCACCGAGGTGTAGCGCTGGTCGACGAAGCGGTCCGGGATCTTCCACGCCTTCTCGGCGATCTCGCGGAAGGCCATGCCCGGCTTGACGATCGAGATGTTGTGCTGAACCTGGTCATGCGCCATGCGGTAGAGCGACTTCTGGTAAGGGGTCGGCTTGCCCGGCCCGCAGCGGAAGGTGCGCGAGAAGTCGGAATAATAGCCGTAGCAGCCGATCGTGTCGGTATCGAGCGCCAGCAATTCGCCCGGCCGGATCTTGCGGCCGCTGGCCTCGTTGAACCACGGATTGGTGCGCTGGCCCGAGGTCAGCAGCCGCGTCTCGATGAACTCGCCGCCCTGCCGGATCACCTCGCCATACATGATGGCGAACAGGTCGTTTTCGGAAACGCCGGGTTTGATCGCCTCGCGTACCGCCGCCACCGCCGCCTCGGCGCCGGCCATCGACACCTGCAGGCATTTCACCTCCTCCGGCGTCTTCACCGCACGCACCGCCAGGATCTCGCCCTGACAATCGCGGACCTCGCAGCCACGCTTTTCCAGCGCCAGCGCCTGCAGATGGCTGCAGCGGTCGAGGCCGAGCTTCATCGAGCCGCCGCCATGCTTCTTCAGGAGTTCGGCGATTTCGTCGGCGAAGGGGCCGGCGGTCTCGTCGTCGCGGCCCGAGACCGACGACCAGACGAGCTTGGAAGGACGCGCCTCGTCGATCGTGTCGAGCACCATGGAGACATGGTAGCTCTGCGGATATTCGAACAGCACGACCGGCCCTTCGGTCGGGATGAAGAAATAACGGGTCGAGTTGCGCAGGAAGTAGCCGAACATGTTGCGCGAGCCGGTGGCGTAGCGCTGGTTATAGGGGTCGAACAGCACGACGCCGCCATAGCCCGCCTCGCGCATCCAGCCGCGCAGCTTGGCCAGCCGGCCCTTGCGCAGCGCGTCGGCATCGATGAAGGACGGCTCGGTGTCGGACAGCCACATGCCGCCGGCCGGATCGGCCGCCACCGGATGGCGCATGCGGTCCTTGAAGTCCACGTCCTCGGTGCTGTCCGGTTCGAAAACGACGATGCTCATGTACCTGGCCTTGGGTGAGTTGCAGGCATCGACCATGGCGCAGGAGCGACAAAAGGATTGTGCGAAAAACCGCGTGTGTTGTGCGGGATGCCGCTGGCGAACGGCTCCGTCGAGATACTTCACGCCCCCCTCTGGCCTGCCGGCGATCTCCCCCACAGGTGGGGAGATCGGCAGCTTCGGCAGCCGCGCTCATGTCCTCACGGTCGGAGCTGGTGGAGGCGGAGGTAACGGCCAATCTCCCCCTTGTGGGGCAGATGTCCGGCAGGACAGAGGGGGGCGCTGTCCCGCCAGCATCCGAAGCCCGCTAATGCCTTCTCGCCAGCTTCGGCGGATGTCCATGTTCTTCCCGAAATGCCCGGGCAAAGCTCGACATCGAGGCAAAGCCGCAGGCCAGCGCCACGTCGCGCACGGCGAGCGTCGAATGCGCCAGAAGATCGGCGGCGCGCTTCAGCCGCAGCCGCCGGTAGTAGCCGTTGGGCGAGATGGCGAGTTCGGAACGGAAGGAGCGTTCGAGTTTGTCGGAAGAAACGCCGAGTTTTTGGGTCAGTTCGGCCATGCCGAGCCGCTCCTCCACGGCGTCTTCCATGATCGCGATGGCCGACAGCACCAGTTCGTTGCGAACGCCGGTGCGCAGGCGCAGCGGCATCAGCTTGCGGTCGACGCTGGAGCGCAGCTGGCTGTGCACGAACCATTCGGCGACGCCGGCGGCAAGCTCGGCGCCGTAATCCCGGGTGATGATCTCCAGCATCATGTCAAGGCTGCCGACGCCGCCGGCCGAGGTGAAACGCTTGCGGTCGATGACATAGAGATCGCGGCTGAGCTCGATGTTGGGAAAGGCCTCGGTGAAGGCGGCCTGGCTGGTCCAGTGCAAGGTGCAGGCATGGCCGTCGAGCAGGCCGGCGCGCGCGAGGAAGAACGCCGCGTCGGCAACGGCGCCGATATGGGCGCCGCCGCGCAGGCTGCGGCGGATCCAGCTTGCCGCATCCTCGGCGACGAGATGATCGGCGTCGCCGCCCGAGCAGACGACGACGCGGTCGACCTTCGGCGCATCCTCGGCATAAAAGCCCGGCTGGATGACGACGCCGTTCGAAGCCTCGACCGAACCCTTCGTGCCGCCGACGATGATCCAGCGGTAGCATTCCTTCTTCGCCAGAATGTTGGCCGCGCGCAGCGGCTCGATGACGGAGCTGAACGCCAACATCGGGAAGCCGGGAAACACCAGCACCGCGAAGGTGATGGTCTCGGTGGGTTTTGAAGCGTCGCGCGTGGCCATGGACGACACAATTCGGACGAATGGCGTCCGGGGTCAACGGTACTTGGCTCATAACTGCTCGAGACGGCGTGGCCTTCAGAGTCGAGACGCTTTGATGTCGCGGCGCAGACCCTAGGTGTTTGATCCCGAGCTTTAATGGTGCGATATTTTCTTCCGACTGGAAGGATGCGTTATG